>NZ_JBSFRK010000001.1:0-279675 GCF_053589195.1 Streptomyces sp. NPDC003379
GCCGGCCTCGGCACGAGGCCGGCCGCGGAGGTCACCCGTCTCAGCGCGTCACGACGTGCCGCTCGTTGGGGACGCAGTGCGTCATGGTCAGCCCGCTGACGTCACGCGGCGGGTTGTCTCCCAGGTCGGCGAGCCGCTTGCGGTCCTCCTCGGTCAGGTCCTGGCTGGCCAGCGGCTGGAGTCCGGCGACGTCCTTCGCGCCGATGCCGAGCCCTTCGCCG
Organism: Streptomyces sp. NPDC003379; assembly: GCF_053589195.1. Classification (NCBI taxonomy): domain Bacteria; kingdom Bacillati; phylum Actinomycetota; class Actinomycetes; order Kitasatosporales; family Streptomycetaceae; genus Streptomyces; species Streptomyces sp. NPDC003379. The sequence continues at coordinate 222 of NZ_JBSFRK010000001.1, forward strand.
ATCTTGAGGCCCAGCTCGTTCTCCGCGAGGAGGAAGTGCCAGACCATCCTCTCCTGGACCTCCCGGTCGCACTGGGAGAGCAGGTCGACGAGGTTGTGCACGAGGTCGTCCCGCTCCCACTGCTCCATCAGGCAGTAGCGCTGCCCGGCCTGGATGTAGTCGTTGGTGCGCGGGATGCGCTTGCGCGTGAGCCTGCCGTGGATCTCCGGCCCCTGCTCGTCGTGGGTCGGGTACTGCCCTTCCCGCAGGCCGCCGGTGATGGACGGCTCGTAGTTGACGATGGGGTTCTCGCCGCCGCCGTCGACGTGGTAGGTCATCTGGCCGTCGCGCTGGTTGGTGCGCACGTCGGCGTTCTTGGCCTGATTGACGGGGAGTTGCAGGTAGTTGGGGCCGACGCGGTGGCGCTGGGTGTCGCTGTAGGAGAAGGTGCGGCCGACGAGCATCTTGTCGTCGGAGAAGTCGAGGCCGTCCACCAGCACACCGGTGCCGAAGGAGATCTGCTCGTTCTCCGCGAAGTAGTTCTCCGGCATCCGGTCGAGCACCATCCGGCCCACGGCCTTCGGCGGGAAGTCCTGCTCGGGCCAGGTCTTCGTGTCGTCGAGGGGGTCGAAGTCCAGCTCGGGGTGGTCGTGGTCGTCCATCACCTGGACGAGCAGCTCCCACTCCGGGTGCTCGCCGCGCGCGACCGCCTCGTACAGATCCTTGGTGGCGTGGCCGAGGCCATCGGCCTGTACGTTGGCCGCGTCCTCCTCGGTCATGCTGCGGGCGCCCTGTTTGGGCATCCAGTGGTACTTCACCAGGAGGGACTCCCCCTGGTCGTTGACCCACTTGTACGTGTTGACGCCGAACCCCTGCATATGGCGGTAGTCCGCCGGGATGCCGCGCGGGCTGAAGAGGTTGACCAGCATGTGCATGGACTCGGGCGTCTGCGACATGAAGTCGAAGATCCGTCGGGGCTGCTGCTCAAAAGTCACGGGGTCCGGCTTGAGCGCGTGGATGACGTCGGGGAACTTGATCGCGTCCCGGATGAAGAACACACCCAGGTTGTTGCCGACCAGGTCCCAGTTGCCGTCCTCGGTGTAGAACTTCACCGCGAAGCCGCGCGGGTCGCGGGCCGCCTCCGAGGAGTCGCGGCCGCCGATCACCGTGGAGAAGCGCACGGCGACATCCGTGCGCTTGCCGCGCTCCTGGAAGAGCTTGGCGCGGGTGAGACGGCCGATGGGCTCGTCACCGAAGGTTCCGTAGGCCTCGAAGTAGCCGTACGCGGTCACGCCGCGGGCGTGCACGACGCGCTCGGGGATGCGCTCGCGGTCGAAGTGGCTGATCTTCTCGAGGAACTGGTAGTTCTCCAGGGTCGCCGGGCCACGGGCGCCGACGGTGCGCTGGTTCTGGTTGTCGTAGACCTGGTGGCCCTGCCGGTTGGTGAGCGTCTCGCGGCCGTCGCCCGAGGCGGGGCCCTTGCTCGATACGTCCGTCACGTCCTGTCGACTCCTTCGGCCCTGACGGGCCCGATATGCCTGATGTGCCTGGCGTGTCCTTCTGTCTGGTCTACCTGCTTGTCGAGCGGTGCGCGTCGTCGACTTGCCCGCCCGGGTTCAGCCGTCCGTGTCGTCCGCTGCCGTGTCGTCGTCGCCTTCGGCCTGCGAGGGGGTGGTGCGCGGCGGCGCGTCCGCCTCGTCGCCGGTGGTGTCGCGGTCGCCTTCCGCCTGGGACGGGGTGTCTTCGCTCATGTCGTCTCTCCAGTCCTCACCGAGTCTTCGGGGTCGCCCTTCTCATCGTCACTCCCGCCCCGCGTCACAGCAGCAGGACCAGGGCGTAGACCAGGAAGAACGCCGCGATCAGCACCGCGAAGCCGATGATCAGGGCCAGCGGTCCCTTCGCCCACCCTTTCGGCGGATTGTGGGTCTCCGCGGGCCCCGCTCCCGACATGCTGCTCTCGGCGGGCGGGGTCTCCCCCGGTGGCACGCCCCCGCCGGGTCCGAGTCCCGCGGCGCTCCGGGGGTCGGGATCCGGCTCCGGGTCCGGTTCCGGGTGCTGGGAAGCAGTCATGGGATTCAAGTTCCCACGACTTCGGCGGACTCACCTTTCCACCGGGCCGAATGCGGGGCCGTGCGCCACGGTTGCGGCGCGCTCTCGGGGAGACCCGTGAGGCGTCATGGCCGAACCTGGACGCAGGGCCATGAGTGATCCGTACGACGACTCCACCCGACCGCCCCGGCCCGCCCAGGTCCCGTGCCGGAACGCGGCGCCGCACCCAAGGAGGTTCCATGACCGTCCCGAGCGACTCCACCGCCAAAGTGGCCGTCATCACCGGCTCGGACTCCGGCATCGGCCGGGCCACCGCCGTCCGTCTCGCCCAGGCCGGGATGGACATCGGGATCACCTGGCACAGCGACAAGGAAGGCGCCGAGCGGACGGCCGAGGAGGTGGGCCGGCACGGGCGGCGCGCGGCCGTCGCCCGGATGGACCTGACCCGGCTGCCGGATGCCGCGGATGTCGTCGACGACCTCGCCGAGCGGCTCGGCCGCATCGACGTCCTGGTCAACAACGCCGGTACGGGCACCGCGACCCCCTATCTCGAACTGGGGCTCGACGATGTGCGGCGCGTCGTGGACACCGACCTCGTGGGTCCGTTCCTGTGCGGCCAGCGCGCCGCGCGCCGGATGATCCAACAGGGTGACGGCGGCCGCATCGTCAACGTGACCTCGGTCCATGAGCACCAGCCCCGCGTGGGCGCGGCCCCCTACTGTGCCGCCAAGGGCGGCCTCGGGCTGCTGACCCAGGTGATGGCCCTGGAGCTGGCGGAGCACGGCATCACCGTCAACTCCGTCGCACCCGGCGAGATCGCCACCCCCATGACCGGGCAGGAGAACACGGACGTCCACAGCGAGCCCCGCCCGGGCATCCCGCTGGGCCGGCCCGGTGACGCCCGGGAGATCGCCGCCGTCATCGCCTTCCTCGCCGGCCCCGACTCCTCGTACGTGACCGGCGCGTCCTGGGTCGCCGACGGCGGCATGGTGCGGATGGGCCCCCAGGCCGGATCCCATCTCCAGAGCGACGACTGGCGGCGCCCCTGAGCCGTGCGGCGCGAAGAGGTGGCGCACTTGGCCCTGCGGTATAAGGGAAATCCACCTAAGCGACATCCATAGAAGCGTCGAACCCGGCGGTCCGGGTACCGGAGCTGCCTGGAGCAGGGATCGTCGGAGACCGCCGACCTGCACGCTCAGTGCAGCAGCCGGCGTCCGGAAACGGAGCAGCAGGTGACGCCGAACGCAGAAGACACCACCCCCGGCACCACTCCCGACACGACTCCCGACACGACTCGCGACGCGCGGAAGCCGGTCACCGAGCTGCGTCCGGCGGGCGGGCAGGTCACGGGCGGGCGGGTCACGGGCGGACCGGCCGGGGGATCCTCACACCACGAGGTGCGCGCGGAGGAGCTTCCGCCCGACCTCAACCAGGCCATCCTGGAGGCGACCAAGCAGGTCGCCGCCATCCTCAAGAGGCGCGAACACGACTTCGCGCTCGCCGGCAGCGTCGCCGTGTACGCGCACGGCGGGGCCGGGAACCTCCAGCACGACGCCGACTTCTGCATCAGGCCCGAGGACGCCGAAGCGGTCGCGGCGACCCTGGAGGAGGCCGGCCTGCCGGTGTACGCGCCGCCCGAGGACTGGCTGCTCAAGGCGAAGTGCCTCGGCCAGGACATCGACCTCATCTTCGAACTGGCCAACCAGCCGGTCACCACGGAGCTGTTGGGCCGCGCCACGCTGCTGCCGGTGGACTCGGTGCACATGCCGGTCCTGTCGCCGACCGACCTGATGCGGGCCCTGCTCGCCGCCTTCTCCGAGCACCACTGCGACTTCGGCGCCGTGCTGCCGATCGCACGGCAGCTGCGCGAGATGGTCGACTGGGAGGCGGTGCGCGGCGAGTGCGGGGACGCGCCGATGCCCGCCGCCTTCCTCTATCTGCTGGAACGCCTGGAAGTCATCGCACCGCGAGGAGGAGACCGATGAACGACCAAGCCAACGCCGAGTACCGCATCGCCCATCTGAAGGAGCGGCTCGCCGCGGAGGAGCTGGGCGAACTGGGCATCCGCGTGGAGCACCGCGGATCGTCCGTGACCGTCGTCGGGACCGTGCCCACCTCGCACTGCCGCGAGGAGCTGCTGCGCACGGTGAACGAGCAACTGGCCGGGCTCACGGTCCACTTCGACATCGTGGTGGCCGAAGCGGCGGCCCCGGACCACCCGGAGGAAGTCTCATGATCCGCATCGCCGCCGTGGGGGACATCCACATGGGCCTCGACAGCAAGGGAGTGTTCCGGCCCGCCTTCGAGACGCTCGACGACTGTGCGGACCTGCTGCTGCTCGCCGGGGACCTCACCCGCCACGGCACGGTGGAGGAGGCCCGGGTGGTCGCCGACGAAGTGGCGGGACTGCCGGTGCCGGTGGTGGCCGTACTCGGCAACCACGACCATCACGACGAGCGGCCCGAGGAGGTCACCGCCGTCCTGCGCGAAGCGGGCGTACGGGTGCTGGAGAAGCAGGGCACGGTCGTCGAGGTCGACGGGGCGCGCGTAGGCATCGCGGGCACGAAGGGGTTCGGCGGCGGGTTCGTCGGCCGCAGCGGCAGCGAGTTCGGCGAGCCGCTGATGAAGGAGTTCATCCGCTACACCCGCCGCTGCGCCGAGGGCCTGCGGACCTCGCTGGACGAGCTGGCCGGGCAGGGCTGCGACACGAGGGTGGCGCTCACGCACTTCGCGCCCGTGCCGGACACCCTCGCGGGGGAACCCCTGGAGATCTACCCGTTTCTCGGCAGCTACCTGCTTGCGGAGGCGGTCGACGCGGCGGGCGCGGACCTGGCCGTCCACGGCCACGCGCACGCGGGCACCGAGCACGGCATGACCAGCGGCGGCGTACCGGTGCGCAATGTCGCCCAGCCGGTGATCCGCAAGGCGTTCAACGTGTACCACCTGGGCCGTCGGCCCGCGGAGGCGGCGGCTACGGCCGCCCACGGCGGGTAGTCGGGCGTCCTCCTCCGTCACAACCTTCGTCACGACCCCCTTCGTCACGCACCGTCCTTCAGGAGTTTCTGCACGCCGCGCACGACGTCCTGGGCGGTGACCTCGGTCAGGCAGGGGTGGCCGGGCACCGGGCAGTGGCGGGCGCGGGTGCCCGCACAGGGGCTGTGCTGGTCGCCGAGGAGGACGACGGGCACTCCGTAGGGACCCCGGCGTTCCACCGGGACGACCGGGGAGAACACGGAGACGACGGGGGTGCCGGTCGCGGCGGCGAGGTGGGCCGGGCCGGTGTTCCCCGCGATGACGACATCGGCCGCGCGCAGCACACCGGCCAGGGTCCGCAGGTCCGTGCGCCCGCCGAGGTCGACGGCCGTGTCGCCGCTCACGTGGTGCGTCAGGGCGGCCTCGTCGGGCCCGCCGGTGACGATGACACGGTGTCCGGCGTCGGCGAGCAGGGCGACCGCCTCGGCAGCGCGGTCCGCGCCCCAGGAGCGTGCCGGTGTACCTGCCCCCGGATGCAGGACGACGTACGGGCCGTTGCCGGTGAGGCCGGTCGTGTCGGGGGACGGCAGGACGCGGAGGCGGCCGTCGTCGCCGGTTCTGGGCAGGAACCCGAGGGCCGCGGCCGCGTCGAGCGCCGCCTCGGCGTCGTGGCGGCCGGGAAGCCGCCGGTGGGGGGCGTCGATGAGGCTGCCGGAGTCGTCGGCGCTGTCGGCGCCGATATGACGTACGTACGCCATGCGCAGCAGGAGCGCGGCGGGCAGCGGGCTCTGCCCGAAGGAGGTGCAGACGAGCGCGACGTCGTACGCCGTGTCCCTCAGCCGGTGCAGAAGGCCTTCGACGTCCGCCTCGTCCACCGTCGGCGGACGGAGGCCCGCCCACGGCGCCTCCCACACGAGCACGTCGTCGACGTCGGGCAGCAGCCTCGCGGCGGGGGCGCCGCGCGGCCCGCACATCAGCGTCACCTGATCGGCCCGGGTGGCGACCGCCCGGACGGCCGGTCCGGCCAGCAGGACGCCTGTCATACCGTCCAGGCAGACGACGAGTGCCTTCATCGGGCCCCTTTCCTCCGGCCACTGTCCCTCCGGTGTATACCTCCCTCGTCGCTGATCATGCCTCGGACCTGATCCGCCCGGGCCGGTCGAGGAAGTCGGCGATGGTGCGCTTGAGTCCGTCGTCCAGGGCGACCTTGGGCGTCCAGCCGAAGATCTCGTGGGCGAAACCGGTGTCGGGGCGGGGCGGCTCGGGGCCGTCGTCGAGTGCCCCGGCGAACTCAGCCCCCGCGAACTCCAGGCGGGCGTCCGAGCCGGTCAGGGCGATCACCCGGCGGGCGATCTCCTCGACGGTCGCCGCCGGTTCGCCGCCGATGTCGACCGGCCGCACGGACCGGCTCGCGGCCACGAGGAGCACGCCGTCGACCGTGTCGTCGACGTAGCAGAGCGAGGGGGCATAGCTGCCGTCGCCGGGGACGGTCACCGACTCGCCGCTCAGTGCCTGCCGGACGAGCGTCGGGATCAGCGGGCCGTCGTCGGGTCCCATGCGGGGGCCGTACGTCGGAAACAGGCGCACGATGCCCGCGTCGGCCTCCTTCGCGCTCACGAACGCGGTGGTCAGCGCCTCCGAGAAGCGCCGGGACTCGTCGTACGCCGTGGGGCGGGCGCCCACGGGACGGGCGCCGACGTGGCAGGTGGAGGCGAGCAGGAACCGCGCGCCGTCCCGGTCGGCGACGGCGAGGGCGTTGCGGGTGCCAGGGCTGTCGGCGTCGGGCGCCGTCTCCACAGGAGGCGGCCCGCGCCGCGCGGAGGCGGCCGCCGGGGTGAGGCACGCGAGGTGCACGACGAGGTCGTACGGCCCCGCGAGGGCATCGCGGCAGTCGGGGTGCGCGATGTCCTGCTCCAGATAGCGGAAGCCGGGACGGTCCGCGAGATGCTCGATGTCACGGGCCGAGGCGCGCGGCACGGCGTCGACGCAGTCGACTTCCACCCCCGCGCCGAGCAGTCGTTCGCACAGATGCGATCCGAGGAAGCCCGCGCCCGCGGTCACCGCGGCCCTCTCCCACGGGGGCGGGGGTATGGGCGCCATGGAGAACATCGTCGGCGTCATGGGACGACCTTCCTTGTCACGGCCAGGACGGCTCCTTGCGCGGCACGACGACCAGCTCGCCCACGGCGCTGCCCGCCGGGACCGACAGCGCGTACAGCACCGTGTCGGCCACGATGTCCGGGCTCTGCAACATGGACACGTCGGCGTCCGGGAAGCGCTCCAGGATGAACGGGGTCTCCATGCCACCCGCGATGATGCCGGTGACGCCGATTCCCACGCAGTCGCGCTGCGCCTCCTTGAACAGCGTGTGGGTGAACGCGCGCAGACCCGACTTGCCCGCCGCGTAGGGGCCCGCCTCGGTCCAGGTGCGGTTCGCGGCGGTGGACAGGATGTTCACGATGTGGCCGCCACCGCGGGCGATCATGCGCCGGTAGGTCTCCAGGCACAGGTACATGGGCCCGAGCAGGTTGGTCTCGACGACCCGCGTCACCTCGGAGGCCGTGAGGTGCTCGATGGGCTTGGAGACGTCGACGGCGGCGTTGTTGACCAGGATGTCGACCGACTCCCCGGCCGCCTCCAGGTCCCGGAAGACGGCGGCGACCGCGGCGGCGTCCCGTACGTCCATCTCCACGAAGCGGGCGTCGAGACCGTCGCGGCCGAGGTCGTCGCAGAGCTCCTGCGCGAGATCCTTCCGGACGTCGGCGACGAGGACCGAGGCCCCGGCCCGGGCCAGTCCCCTCGCGATCGAGGCGCCGAGGCCCCGGGCCGCCCCGGTCACCAGCGCCCGCTTGCCATGGAGGTCGACCTGCGCTCCGCCACCCATGCCTGTCCCTTCCTTCGTGCGGTTGACCGCGGTCGCGCTCGGCGACCGCTCCGCTTCCCACTGTGACGCCGCGCGGCCTCCCCGGCACCTCGGGCGGGCCGCGCGGCGCCCCCGTCCACGACTGTGGCCCGCGTCACCGCGCGGGGCTCCACGGCCGCGTACGGACCCCACCCGCGAGCCGTGTGAGCAAGCACACCAGAACCGCCAAATCGCTTTCCGCTACGCGCACTTGGACTCTTCTGACGCCGTATCCGACCGAACGGCACCGGGGCTCACGAGCACCATCTGCCACCATGGTCAACGCCGCACTCCGGAACGTCCGTACGCCTCAGCGCGCTCAGAAGACGTCTCTCCGGCCGCGCGGCCGCCCCACAGATCCGCTGGAGTGACCGCGCAGTGCCGCCGGTGTCCCGAGCTCCCGCCGATGCCCCCGCCTGAGTCCCTTCGGGCTGCCTCCGAGTCTCCGAGTGCCCCTGTGTCTTCTGTGTCTTCTGTGTCCTCCTCTCCTGTCCATCCCCCTGCCTCCGCGCCGCCCGCGGACGGGTCCCATTCGCCGTGGCGGTCCTTGAAGTACCGCAGCATGCGCTGGTGGTCGGTCGCCAACTTCGTGTCGAACGCCGGTACGTGGATGCAGCTGACCGTGCAGAACCTGCTGGTCCTGCAGATCACCGGGTCCGCCGCCGCCACGGGCCTCTCCATGTCCGTGCAGGCCGCGCCCGCGCTGCTCATGAGCGTCGTGGGCGGTGCCGTCGTCGACCGGTGGCCCCGCAAGGTGACCGCCACGGTCAGCCAGGCCCTCCTCGGCGCCATCGCCTTCACAACGGCCGCGCTCGTGGCCTGCGGCCGGCTCGACCTGACCGTCCTGCTGGTGCTTGCCGCCGTCACCGGCGTCATCGCCACAGTCGACGGGCCCGCGTGCGCCCTGCTGGGCAACGACCTCGTGCCGCCGGAGGACGTGCCCTCCGCCATCGGCGTGGGCTCGCTCGTCCACAGTGCGGGCCGCCTCGCCGGTGCCGCCCTCGGCGGTGTCACGGTCAGCTTCCTCGGCACGGCCGCCGCGTACGCCGCCAACGGTGTGTCGTTCCTCTTCGTCGCCGCGGTCATCCCCTTCCTGCGTCCCGCGTACGGGGCGCTGCGCGGTGCGGTGGCCGACCGGCCCCTGGTCCCGGCGCAGCGCGGCTCCGTCCCTGTCCCCGGCCCCGAGACCGTCGGTGAGGACATGACCGTGCGGCAGGGCCTGGCGTTCTTCATGCGGCGGCCGCGCCTCGTGGCCCTCGCGGGCATCACCGGCATCAGCGCGGTCTTCGGACGGAACTACACGCTGACCCTGGCCGTGCTCGTCACGGGGCCGCTCGCCGGGGGCGCCGGTTCGTTCGGCACGGTCTCCACGGTCCTGGCCGTCGGAGGCATCATCGGCGCGGTCCTCGGCGCCAGGCTGCGCCGGCCGTCGGTGCGGCTCGTGGGCCTGCTGGCCGCGGCGGGTGCCCTGCTCCAGGTGGTGGCGGGATTCTCCCCCTCCTTCGCGGTACTGCTGGTCCTGGTCCTGCCCATGGCCGTCGTCGAGTCCGTCTCGGACACGGCGGGGACGACCGTCCTCCAGACGGACCCGCCCGCCCATCTGCGGGGCCGTGTGCTGGGCGTCTGGGGAAGCATCAGCACGGGCTGGGGCCTCGCGGGCCCGCCCGCGCTGGGCCTCCTCATGGAACTGGCCGGCGCCCGTGGCGCCCTGGTGTCGGGCGGCCTGATCATCGCCGGCTCCATCGGAGCGGGCTTGCTCCTCCGCAAGCGCCGCACCACCAAGCCGGTCCTCCTCCACAAGGAGGAACTGGACGCCCCCAGCCAGCCGGCGTTGAGCACGGCCGCCTAGAAACACCCCCATCCGACCGATCCCGCCCCGCATCCCAAGAGCGCCCCTCAGGGGCGCGGGGAACGGCGCGAGCAACCAAAACACTCCCGCACCCGCAAAGGGACTTGCCCCAGGCGAGAAAACGACCCCCAGAAGCACCCCGCCAGGGACGCGAGGAACTGCGCGAGCAACCAAAAACACACCCGCACCCGCAAACCGACTCCCCCCAGGCAGACGCGACCGCGCAGGAAGCCCGCCCAGGCGAGAAAACGGCACCCAGGACGCACCCGGCCAGGGGCGCGAGGAACTGCGCGAGCAACCAAAAACACACCCGCACCCGCAAACCGACTCCCACCAGGCAGACGCGCTCGCGCAAGAAGCCCGCCGCAGGCGAGAAGACCCAGGGCGCCACTCAAGGAGGCCCCGGCTCAGCGCCGCGTCCCCGCGGCGACCGCCGCCCGCCGAGCCAACAGCGTGGTGGAGCGGCCGTCCAGATACGGCAGGACGACCGCCTGCCCACCCCACGCCCGCAACGTCTCCGCCTCCGGCAGGTCCTGGACGGAGTAGTCGCCGCCCTTGACCCACACGTCGGGCCGCAGCCTGCTCAGCAGCTCTCCCGGGGTGTCCTCCTCGAAGACGGCGACCGCGTCGACGCTGCCGAGCGCCTCAAGGACACGTACGCGGTCCGCCTCGTGGTTGAGCGGCCGGCCGGGGCCCTTGCGGCGGGCCAGTGACGCGTCGGAGTTGAGGCAGACGATCAGGCAGTCGCCGATGCGCCGGGCGCTCTCCAGCAGCCCGACGTGCCCGGCGTGGAGCAGGTCGAAGCAGCCGCCGGTCGCCACGACCGTGCCGCCACGCGCGCGTACCCGCTCCGCGAGGGCGAACGCGTCGGTGCCCGGCATCTCCTCGCCGCCCGGGGCGGGCGTCGTCCGCCACAGGCCCGGATTCGTGGCGCCGCCCGCCGACACGAACGCGGCCGCTTCGGCGACCGCCCGTTGCAGGGCCTCTTCGGGGAGCGCCCCGTCCGCGAGCGCCGCGGCCGTCGTGGCGGCGAAGCAGTCTCCCGCGCCGCACGGGTCGCCGGTGGCGTGGTAGGGCGCCGGGACGAGCATCGGCGTACCGGACCCGGGCCTGGTCAGCAGGACGCCGCGCTCGCCGAGGGTGACGGCGACACCGGCGGCGCGCCAGCGGTCGGCGAGTTCCGTGCCCCGCTCGGCGTACGACCGCAGTGTCTCGCCGTCGCGCGGGCACAGGGCGCGGATCTCCGCCGCGTTGGGGGTGACGAGCCGCGCCCCGGGGACGGGGGTGTCGCCCTTGGGGTGCGGGTCCCAGACCAGGGGCGTACGGGGGGTGACGGCCGCCAGATGCTCCCGTACGGCGCTCGCCGTGTGCCGTCCGTAGTCGGCGACGAGGACGGCGTGGGCCTGCGCCAGCGCGTCGCGGACCGCCGCGTCGGGCTCGCCCGGTGTGCCGCCGCCCCGGTCGATGCGCACCAGGGGACGGCCGGACGCCAGGACGCGTGTCTTCACCGGCAGGGTGCCGTTCAGCGGCAGCTCCACCAGGCGTACGCGGCCCTTGAGTTCCCGGCGGACGGCTTCACTCGCGGGGTCGTCGCCGAGTGCGGTCACGAGGACCACCTCGCGGCCGCCGCGGGCCGCGAGCGCCGCGGCGAGTCCGGCGCCGCCGGGATGGCGCCGGTCGCCGGTGACGTCGACGACCGGGGCGGGGGCGTCCGGGGAGAGCCGGGTGGCGACCCCTTCGATGTCCTCGTCGAGCAGGACGTCTCCGACGACGACGAGCGGCTTGGGCCCGTTCACGGGGTCCTCCCATGGACGGGGACCGCGGCGGGCTCGGCCCTGCCGATGGTGGCGGTGACGGGCCGGGGCTCGGGGAGCGCCGCGTCGAAGGCCTCGCAGAGCAGGTGGACGGCGACGAGATGGGCCTCCTGCACGGTCGCCGTGGTGTCCCCGTCCACGTACAGCCGCTCGTCGGCCGCTTCGCCCAGCGGGTTGGGGCCCGGCCCGGTGAGCGCCCAGACGCGCAGCCCCGCGGCCCGGCCCGCCACCGCCGCGGTGATCAGGTTGGCGCTGCGGCCGGACGTGGACAGCAGGATGAGGATGTCGCCGGGTCTGCCGTGCGCGGAGACCTGGCGGGCGAACACGTGGTCGAAGCCGTAGTCGTTGCCGATGGCGGTCATGCTGGAGGTCTCGGCGTGCAGGGAGATGGCCGAGTACGCCGGCCGCTCCTGCCGGTAGCGGCCCACCAGTTCGGCGGTCAGATGCTGGGCCTGGGCCGCGCTGCCACCGTTCCCGGCGGCCAGCAGACGGCTCCCGGCGGGCAACGCGGCGGCGAGCCGGCCGCCCCACTCCGCGATCGGGCCGAGGCTGTCCCGGCGCAGCCGGCGGAGCGCTTGCTCCAGGGACCGGCAGTGGAGATGCGCTCCATCGAGTGCAGGGGATTCGTTCATGCTGTTCGGGCAGGCCGCGTCACTGGGGCGGCGGCGGGCCCTACCTCCTTCGGATGTCGGTGCTCCGCGGTGGGTCGGGGCGCGCGGGGGACGGCCGGGCGGGAGACCCGCCTACGGCGATCGTGGCCACGGGCGCCCTGCCGGTCGGGGCCCCGACCGCCCCGACCGCACGCCCGTGGCCCGGCGCGGGAGGCCGTTTCCGGGTCACACCACCCCCACCCCGGTGGCGACCGGGCGCGGGTCCAGGACCTCGCAATACGCCGCCTCGGTGGCCGCCGCGACCCGGGCCCAGCCGAAGCGGCGCAGGGTGCGGCGGCGGCCCGCCTCGCCGCACGCCTCGCGCGTCGCGGGGTCCGCGAGGAGTTCGGCGACGGCGGCGGCGAGGGCCTCGGGGTCGCGGGGCGGAACCAGGCGGCCGGTGGCCGGGTCGGCGACCGTGTCCAGCTGGCCGCCGACCGCGCTGGCGACGACCGGTCTGCCGCACGCCATCGCCTCCAGGGGGACGATGCCGAACGGTTCGTAGTCCGCGGGGCACAGCACCACGTCGGCCGCGCGCAGCAGCGCCGGCACATCGGTGCTCGGCACGCCGCCGGTGAAGCGGACCCGGTCGGCGACGCCCGCCTCGCGGGCGAGCGCGCGCAGCCGGCGGACCTCCGGGTCCTGGCCGAGCCGGTCGGCAGGGGGCCCGCCGACCACGACCAGCTCCGTCTCGGGCAGGAGGGCGAGCGCGGCGATGGAGACCGCCGCGCCCTTGCGCGGGACGAGGCGGCCCAGCTGGAGCACCTGGTGACGCTCGGTGCCCCGCGCGGCGACCGGCCCGCGCGGGGTGAACAGTTCGGTGTCGACCCCGCACGGCACGACGCTCGCCTTGCCGGCGGGGATGCCCATCCGGCCGAGTTCGACGACCTCGTCCCGGCAGGTGGCGATGACCCGGTCGCAGCCGAAGCCCACCTCCGTCTCCAGGGCGATCCGCTTGGGCGGGCTGGGGTCGGCTTGCTGCTGGTGGCGGCGCTTCACGGTGCCGAGCGCGTGGTACGTGTGCAGCAGGGGCAGCCCCAGCTGACGTGTCGCCCACAGCGAGGCGAGTCCCGACATCCAGAAGTGCGAGTGGACCAGGTCGGGCGGGCGGCCGCGCCAGGTGCGGGTCAGGTAGCGGCCGAAGTCGCCCATATAGGGCAGTAGTTCGTCCTTGGGTATCTGCTCGGGCGGGCCCGCGGGCACGTGGTGCACGTCCACCCCGTCCCGTAGCGCCACCGTTTCGGGGAGGTCGGCCGCGTCGCGGCGGGTGTGGACGGTGACGCGGTGGCCGCGGTCGGCGAGGGCGCCCGCGAGACAGGCGACGTGCACGTTCTGGCCGCCCGCGTCGACTCCGCCCAGTGCGGCGAGCGGACTCGCGTGTTCGGAGACGAGCGCGATCGACAGCCTTCCGGGGCCGAAGACGGGCCCCGCGGAGAGGGTCCCGGGGTCGAAGGGGCCAAGTGATGAGGTCATGAGCACGCCTCCGTCAGCACGCGCTCCCAGTCGTGCAGGAAGCGCTTGAGTCCATACCGTTCGAGAGCGGCCTGGCGGGCGCGGGCGCCGTCCTCCGCCGCCGCCCCCGGTTCCTCCAGATAGCGCCGGGCGGCCCGCGCGAGGACGTCGGGGCGGGTGGACAGCGTGCCCGCGCCGGGCGGGATCGCCTCGACCGCCTCCGTGGTGGCGAGCGCCACGACGGGCATGCCCAGGTGCATGGCCTCCAGGAGGGACAGGCCCAGCGACGTCCACCGCACCGGGTGGAGATAGAGGCGGCGCTCGGCGAGCGCGGCGTGCAGTTCGCTCTGGGGCAGGTCGGCGGTGCGGCACCGGTCCTCGGGGACGCCGAGGTGCGCGGCGAGTCCTTCGGTGCGCATGCCGAACACGTCGAGCGGGGCGGCCTCGCTCAGGGCGGGGAGCAGGTCCGTGCCGGTGTAACGGCCGCGGCGCACCGGTTCGTTGACGACGACGGCGGCGCGCGCGAGGCGTCCGGTGTACTGGTGCCCGGGGTCGACGATGCCGTGCTCGATCACCTCGGTGCGGGTGCTGCCGCAGTCCCAGAAGAGCCGGTTGAAGTGGGTGACGTGTACGAGCGTCAGGTCGTCGCGGTCGGCGCACGGGTGCCGGGTCTCGGGGACGTCGCCGTCCGGCGCGTTGTGCTCCAGGTACACGGTGGGCACCTCCCGCCCGGGGCGGCGCCCGCCGAGCCAGCGTTCGGCCAGTTCCAGTTCGTGCGGACGCTGGAGGACGACCAGGTCCACCTCGGCGTCCCGCAGCTGCTCGGGGGTCAGCTCGCGCACGGAGGCGGGCCAGGGGAACGTACGGGCCCGGCCGAGCCCGTCCGGGCCGCGGTCCGGTGTCACGGGAACGAGGTAGGTGTGTGGGCCCTGGACGAACGCGGTCGTCCAGGAGCCGTGCACGTGCCACAGCAGGATGTTCATACGATCGCTCCTCGTTCCGTTTCGGGCGTGCCGCCCGGCGCGGTCGTCGGATCGGTGGGGGATGTCGTCGACTGCGCGCGGCCCGTCCGCCCGCCGGCCGCACGGTCGTCCGTACGTCCGTGCGTACGGTCGGTGAGCGTCGTCACGGCGGCGAGCACCTCGGCGTCATCGACTCCGTCGAGGCAGGGGTGGCCCGCCAGCGGGCACTGCCGCGCCCGGCTGCCCGCGCACTGCGCGTGCTGGTCGCCGAGCAGGACATGCGGGACGCCGTACGGGGCCCAGCGCTCGGCCGGCACCACCGGGGCGAACAGGGACACGACGGGTGTGCCCACGGCGGCGGCGAGGTGCGCGGGCCCGGTGTTGCCGGCCACCACCACCCGCGCCCTGGACATGACGCCCGCAAGGCGCCGCAGATCGGTGGCGCCGCCGAGGTCGAGGGCGTGCCGTCCGGCGACCTTCGCGGTCAGGTCACGTTCGCCGGGGCCTCCGGTGACCACGACCCGATGGCCGGCCGCGCTGAGGGCCGCCGCGGCGCGCTCGGCCCGCTCGGGGCTCCAGGCGCGCGCGGGGACGGCGGCGCCGGGGTGGAGTACGACGTAGGGGTCGCCGCCGGTGAGGGGGGTGGTGTCGGGGCTCGCCTCCACGCGCAGCGCCCCGTCGTCGCTCGGCGGCAGCGCGAAGCCGCAGGCCTCGGCCAGGTCCAGGGCGGCCTGCGCCTCGTGGCGGTGGGGCTGCCGGTGGTGGCGCAGGTCGAGGAGGGCGCCGGGGTAGTCCTCGCTGTCGGCGGCGGTCCAGCCGACTCCGGCGAGCTTCAGCAGCAGTGCGATGGGCAGCGGGCTCTGGTGGTGGGAGACGAGCACCAGGGCCCGGTCGAAGCGGCCCTCCGTCAGCTCAATCAGCAGCTGCCGTGTCGCCGCGTGGGACACGGGCACCGGTTCCAAGCCCACCCATGGGGCGTCGTACACCAGTACGTCGTCGACGTCGGGCAGGAGCCGCCCCGCCTCGGCGCCCTGCGGACCGCACAGCAGCGCGGTGCAGGACGAGCCGGCCGCCACGGCGCGCACGGCCGGGCCGGCCAGCAGCACGTCGCCCGTGCTGTCCAGGCGCACGACGAGGGTGCGCGGCCGGCTCCCGGGCGGGGACGGGGCGGGGTGGCCGCTCATCGGCGGATCCGTTCGTCCCGGACCGGCCGCGGCGGCACGCCCAGCGGGCGCCCGCGCGCGGCCGCGTACGGGTCGAGGGGCGCCGCCCCGTGGTGCGCCGCGTGGCCGCGCAGCCAGTGCCAGACGGCCGCGGGCGGGATGAGCACGCTGGTCAGGGCCATGGTGACGACTTCGTCGCGGTCCCGTGGGCCCGGCAGCATCCTCGCCACGGCGAATTCCGCGGTGCCGACCAGCCAGGCCGCCGCACAGAGGCCGGCGGCGACGGGCTTGCGCAGCGCGGCGCAGGCCAGCGCCCCGGCGGCCGCTCCCGTGATCCCGAGGTGGCGGGGCAGCCGCCCCCGTGGCGCGGCCGCCCTGGTCCACCAGTCGCGGCCGTGCAGCCGCGTCATGAGGACGTCGTCGGCGTTGCCCGCCTGGAGGCGTACGGAGATCCAGCGGCCGGCCGGCCGCACCGGGTGGGCCGTGGTGCGCGTGCCCGCGGTCACCTCCCAGCCGGCCGCCAGGACCCGCAGTGCGAGGTCGGCGTCCTCCCTGAAGGCGCGCCGGAACCGCTCGTCGAAGCCCCCGACGCCCTCAAGCGCCGCGCGCCGGTACGCCATGTCGGCGGTGATCCACCGCGCGGTGGCGAGCCCGGCGGTGTTGCGTTCCCAGTCCGTGGGCCTGCGGCCGGCGGGGAGCGGGACGTGGACGCGGGCGGTGACCGCGCCGTCGTCGCAGGCCGTCGCGGCGAGGTCGAGGGCGAGGTCGTCGCACCAGGTGGGGCCGGGCACCACGTCGTCGTCGAGGAAGACGATCCACGGCACGCGACCGGCCGCCCGCCAGCCGGTGTTGCGCGCGGCGGCGGGTCCGCGGGCCTCGCCGCTCACCACGATGGTGACGGGGCTCAGGAGGGCCGGTACCTCGACCGGCAGCGGGGTGGTCGTGCCGTCCGTTCCCGGCCGGTCGTCGACGAGGACCACGCGGACCGGCTTCGGTCCCTCGGCGTCGGCGAGCGCGCGCAGGGTCGCGTTGAGGCTGGGCCTGCCGAGCGTCGGTATCACCACCGCGTACGCGCCCTCGGTGCTGACGGTGTCGCCCAGGCCCATCAGGTACTCGGTCATCGGACTCCTCCTCCTTCGAACGCCTGGAAGAGGTCCTGGCGCCGGATCGCGTACGGGCCGATGGCCAGCAGGTCGACGGGTGAGGAACCGAAGCACTCCAGCGCGTCGCGCGGGTCGTCCACCATGGGGCGGCCCGCCGTGTTCAGGCTGGTGTTGACCACGACCGGCAGCCCGGTGAGCTTCTCGAACTCGCCGAGCATGCGGGCGACGAGGGGTTCGCGCGCCGGGTCCACGGTCTGGATGCGGGCCGTGCCGTCGACGTGGACGACGGCCGGGATGCGCTCCCGCCAGGGCTCGGCCACGTCGTGCACGAAGAGCATGTACGGGCTGGGCATCGGCCCGTCGAAGATCTCGGGGGCACGGTCGGCGAGCACCATCGGCGCGACGGGCCTGAACTGCTCGCGGCCCTTGACGTCGTTGAGCCGTTCGAGGTTGCCCGCGTGCCCGGGATGGGCCATCAGCGAGCGGTGTCCCAGGGCCCTCGGGCCGTACTCGGAACGGCCCTGGAACCACGCGACGATCCGGTTCTCCGCCAGCGCCCGCGCGACGGTCGCGGCGATGTCCGGCGGCCGTTCGAACGTCACGGCCGCCGTCTTCAGCCAGGCGCCGAGTTCCGCGTCCGACCAGTCGCGGCCCAGGTCGGCGCCGGTCATGGGCTCGGGCTCGTCGCCCTGTCCCGCGGAGAGCAGCAGCGCGCCGCCGAGGGCGGTGCCCGCGTCACCGGCGGCGGGCTGCACCCAGACCCGGGAGAAGGGTCCTTCGCGGGCTATTCGGGAGTTGGCGACGCAGTTCAGGGCGACGCCGCCGGCGAGCGTGAGCACCCGGTGGTGCGTCTTGCCGTGCAGCCAGCGCGCCAGGTCGAGCAGCGTCTCCTCCAGTACGGCCTGGGCGCTCGCGGCGACGTCCGCGTGGTCCTGCGTCCACGGCTCGTCGGCGCCGCGCGGCGGACACAGCTCGTGCCAGGGCACCCCGGTGGCGCGGAAGCCGCCGTCGCCCGTCGGATACACGTGGCGGCGCAGCTCCGGGAGCATGCGGGGGGTGCCGTGGGAGGCGAGGGCCATCACCTTGAACTCGTCGGAGGAGCGCAGGAATCCGAGGTGTCCGGTCAGCTCCTCGTAGACCAGGCCCAGGGAGTGCGGCAGGTCCTGTGCGTACAGCGGTTCGAGCTTGTCGCGCACGCGCCGCGCGGCGAGGTGCGAGGCGCGCTCGCCCCGGCCGTCCAGGACCAGGACGGAGGAGTCCTCGGCGTCGGGTGCGGCGAAGGCGCTCGACGCGGCGTGCGCCATGTGGTGCGGCACGAAGCGGACGATGCCGGGGTCGAGGCCGGGCAGCGCGGTCCTCAGGAAGCCGGGGGCCTCGCGGGCGTACGTCTGCCGGAGGTGGTCCCAGGGGTCGTCGAGCCCCATCTCCCCGGCGGGCCGGGCGAGTGCGGGGTCGTAGGAGTAGGTGACGGCGTCGAGGTCCTGGGGCCGCAGGCCGGCCCTGCGCAGGCACCAGGCGGCGGCCTGCTCGGGCAGTTCCCAGGCCGAGAACGGCACGGGTCGCTTCCCGTGCTTGCGCCGGGAGAACCGCTCCTCCTCCGCGGCGGCGACCGTCCGGCCGTCGATCACGAGGGCGGCGGCGGGGTCGTGGAAGAGTGCGTTGATTCCGAGGATGCGCATGAGGGATCCGAGGTTCTGTTGGCGGTACAGGGCACGGGGCCGGGCGCGGGCGGGCGGATTCCGCGGGAGGGTGCCGGCGGGGGCCGTCGCGGTCCGGGTCAGTGATCCGCCGTGGCGCGGAACCAGTCGATCGTGCGCCGCAGGCCTTCCTCGGCGTCCACGCGCGGTTCCCAGCCGAGCTTGTCGCGCGCCAGCGTGACGTCGGGGCAGCGGACGGCGGGGTCGTCCGTGGGCCGGTCGATGAAGCGGATCTCCGAGTCGGATCCGGTGAGGGCGATGACCAGGCGCGCCAGTTCGAGCATGGTGATCTCGGTGGGGTTGCCGATGTTGACCGGGCCGCGCATTCCGTGGGCGGCCGCCGCGAGGATGCCGCGCACGGTGTCGTCGACGTAGCACAGCGAGCGGGTCTGGCGGCCGTCGCCGGTGACGGTCAGGGGCTCCCCGGCCAGGGCCTGTCGTACGAAGGTCGGCACGGCCCGGCCGTCGTGGCCGCGCATGCGGGGGCCGTAGGTGTTGAACAGCCGCACGATGGCGGTGTCGGTGCCCTCGGCGTCGGCGTGGGCCGTGGTCAGGGCCTCGCCGAATCGTTTCGCCTCGTCGTAGACGCTCCGCGGGCCGACCGGGTTCACATGGCCCCAGTACCGCTCGTCCTGCGGGTTCTGCTGCGGGTCCCCGTAGACCTCCGAGGTCGAGGCGAGCAGGAAGCGGGCGCCCGAACTATGGGCGAGGCGCAGGGTGTTGCGGGTGCCCAGGCTGCCGGTCTCCAGGGTGTGCAGGGGCAGTCGCAGATAGTCGGCCGGGGACGCGGGGGACGCGAAGTGCAGGACGAGATCGGGCGGCCTGTCGACGACGATCCCTTCGGCGACGTTCGCCTGTATCAGCTTGAACCCGGGGCGCTCCAGCAGCGGCGACACGTTCTCCGGCCGCCCGGTGCTGAAGTCGTCCACGCAGGTCACCGCGGTTCCGGCGGCCAGCAGGGCGGTGCACAGATGGGAACCGACGAAGCCTCCGCCGCCGGTCACGACGGCGTGCTCCCAGGTGCGCGACAGAGCTGTGGTCATGCAGATCTCCTCCGTACGCGGTGCCGGCGTGCGGCGCCGACCACCGGCCGCTCCGACGGCGCCGAGACACCGTCCAGTCCTGCAACAGCCTCTGTCAGTCACGCGGTGACGGCCCGGTGGTGTAGGGCATTCGGGTGAGTCGCGCGGGGTGAGGGGGGCGGTCATGGGCGGCGGGCCCGGTACGTCGCGCCGTGACAAGGCGGCGCACAGAGCGCGGGACCCGGCGGTCTCACCGGGTCCCGCGCTTGCGAGGAGGGGGCTGGGGGCGCTCAGTCGGTGGAGAGGGCCTGGAGGAGGTCGCCCACCTGTGGGTCGGGGAGGCTGCGGGCGACGTCCGCCTGGGCGACGACGCCGACGAGGTCGTGGCCGTCGATGACGGGCAGCCTGCGGACCTTGTGCGTGGTCATGGTGCGCATGATCTCGTCGGCGTCGTCGTCCGCGCCGATGGTGACGGCCTCGCCCTGGGCGAGTTCGCCCGCGTTCGTCTGCGCGGGGTCCTTGCCCTTGCCGAGGACTTTGACGACGATGTCGCGGTCGGTGAGCATGCCCTTGAGCCTGTTGTCCGTACCGCAGATCGGCAGCGCGCCGACACCGAGTTCGGTCATCTTCCGGGCGGCGAGCAGGACGCTTTCCTCGGCGCCGATGCACTCCGCGCCTCCGGTCATGATGTCTCTCGCGGTAGTCATGTCACTCCATTAGGTGTGCGCGGCCCGAAAGGGCCTCTTGTGGGGGGGTTGAAGGAAGCCCGGAAAAGCGCCGGTTCAGCTTCCGAGGCCGGGTTCAGCTTCCTAGGCCGCCGCTGCCGAAACTGCCGCCGTCGCCTTTCCGGTGATCGGCCGGGTCCTGAGAGTCGCAGCGGTGCGTGCTCGACTGGCCGTACCCCTCTTTCAGCTCGTGAGGAAGGAGCCGGCCGCCGTCTTGAGGCACTTCATCCGGCTCGCGGTACTCCCGCTCTTCCCTGACCGGGCCGTCGTAAGGCCGTTTGGGTTGTTCTTCCGGACGCGGCGGGCTGGCCTCGCGCGCACGGACGCGCTGGCCCAGGAGAAAGGCGCCGAGAAGGACCGCGACCACTACGACACCGGCGACCCACATCAGCAGGGCGGCAGTGTGCGAGATAGCAAGTTCCCACTCCATGGATTCCATATCAGTGTTGTACCCGCCCCGTCCGAAAAATAGCTGACTATTACGCCTGCCGATTCACCCCGCCGGAAAACGGAGCAATCCCCGGCGGCGCCGGGAAAGGCGCCGCCGGGCAACCGCTCGCTATCTGCTCCGCGGGATCAGCTTCACGGGTGGTCCGGCCGCTGTTCCGGCGGCGTGCCGCCGCCCTTTCCGCCGCCCTTGGCGCCGCGGTCCGTCCCGTGCGGCCCGCTGCCCTTGCCCTGCGGGGTTCCGGGCTGTGACGCCTTGGTGGAACCGCTCTCCTGCGGGGTGGCGCCACCTTTTCGGCTGCGCCGCAGTTCGGGCTGTTGTGGATTCGACATTCCAGCTCCCTTCCTAGGTAGTGCCGACGGTGCTGTCCGTGCCGACCGTGTCGGCCGTGCTCAGAAAGCGGGAGGCCACCCGCAGGTCGGACACGAGTCCCCCGAACGCCTCGTCTCTGTCCTTCGCGCGGAGGACCGCCGAAGGGTGCACGGTGGCGAGGAGGTGGCGGCCGCCGCCGTCGCTCTCCTCCTCGGCGGCCAGCGGCAGGTCCGCGCCCGACGCCAGGGAGAGAAGGGCACCCCGCGACTCGGTCACCTTGAAGGAGCTGCCCAACAGGGACTTCCCGGCCGTCGCTCCCAGTGCCACGACCAGCTCGGGGTCCACGCGCCGCACCTCGGCCGCGAGCCAGGGGCGGCAGGCGGTCAGTTCCCGGAGGTTCGGCGCCTTGTGGATGCGGCGCTTGCGGCCCTCGGCGACGGGCGCGAACTTGAAGTGCTTGACCGCGTTGGTGAAGTACGTCTGTTCCTCTGCGATCCCGGCTTCGCCCAGCGCCGATCGGAGCAGGCGCCCGGCCGGACCCACGAACGGCTCGCCGTCCCGGTCCTCCTGGTCGCCGGGCTGCTCCCCGACCAGCATGAGGCGGGCGCGGGCGGGACCGGCACCGAACACCACCTGGGTGGCGTTCGCGTACAACGGACAGCCACGGCAGTCGGCGGCGGCACGGCGCAGGGACGGGATCCCCCCGCGTGCGGGCACGTAGGGCAGGGCCCCGTCGTCGGCTGCGTTCTTGTCCGGATCCGGCATGGCGCCTCCTACCGAAAAGCGTCTCACCATGCTCACTTCCCGGCCAACGGGCACTCACCTCCGGGGCCAACGGGCACTCATCTCCAGGGCCAACGGGCGCTCACTTCCCGGCCGAGGGACGCCCGGCCCCCCGGCCCCGCCCCTCTCCCTCTCGCGCGCCACGGGCAGCGCCAGCACCCCCACGTCCACCGCGACGAGCATGGCCGCCATGACCACCATGGCCAGGAACGCGCGGCCGTAGTCGCCGGAGAGCGCGGCGGGCGTGCTCCCGGAGCCCGCGTCGACGTCGCCGACCCCGAAGGTCACCGTGGTGGTGATCGGGGTGATCAGCAGGCCCATCCCGGCGGACATGACGACGGCGGGGCCGAGCAACCCGATGAGGTAGCCGCTGTCGGGCGTGGCGCGGCTCCGCCACAGGAAGCCCGCCGCGGAGACAGCCGCGCTGAGCACGATGAGCCGCCGGGCGCCGATGCGCTCCATGACCCGTGGCGCGAGGCGCGCCCCCGCGATGCCCACCAGGGTGTGCGGCAGGAAGCCGAGGCCGGTAGTGCAGCACGTTCTGCATGTAGAGCAACGGGAAGTACCACATGGGGATGAAGCAGGCGCCGGCCAGCAGCATCGCCGTATTGCCCACGAGATGGCGCGGATCCGGAACAGCCGGGGCGGCATCAGCGGGGCACGCGCGAAGCGCGCCTCCACAGCGACGAACGCCACCAGGGCCAGGGCGCCGACGGCGAGCGCCACCGCGGTCGTCGGCCCGGACCAGCCGCGGCCCTCGATCTGCGAGATGCCATACGCGAGCGAGCCGACGCCCGCCGTCGCCAGCGCGGCGCCCGGCACGTCGAGGCGCTGGCCCCGCCCATGCTCCCCGTCGGCGGCGAGGAACGGCAGGGCCGCGGTGATGGCCAGGGCGCCGATCGGGACGTTGATGAGCAGGATCCAGCACCAGGACATCGCCGACCCCCACGACCACACGCCGTTACATCGAGGCGCTGCTCGCCGAGTCGATGCCCACCACCGAGCAGAGCCGCGCCTTCCGCCTCGTGTGGACCTCGTACGCGGTGCTCGCGATGACCGATCCCGAGCTGGCCGAGAAGCCGTTCGTCGAAGGCCCCAACCGCTTCGAACAGCAACTGGCCGACGTGCTGGGCCGCGCCCGGACCGAGGGCGAACTGGCCCCCGGCCTCGACGTCTCCGCCGAGGCGGCGCTGGAGGTGCTCAGGTACCACTTGGACAGCGTCTTCGGGGCCTCCGGGAAGGCCCGCGACTCCTCGACGAGCGACGGGGGTACGCACCAGGTCCGGTACCAGACCCAGCGAGCGCAAGCGGCCACGGGTCTGCCCACTCCCCCACCTGCTCGGCGGTATCGGGTTCCTCTGACTCGTGGTCGGAGCTGCGGATAGCGCCATGGAGAGTTACGAAGTCGACACCCAGGCGGATACAACCATGGGCAATGCCACATTCACGGTGAGGCATTTGCGCACTTCAGAGGCGACTAGTCCCCTGTCTCGCTACTTATTTGCTGCATACAGTCACGTGTCAGTTCCCTTGTGAAGGGATCTTCATCTATGTGACATGGCGGGGTGGGATATGTGGAGGCGTACGCGTTCGCGCGGCAGCGGCGGGACCGGGGTACTTGCAGGTCTGGTCGGTGTGGCGGTGTTTGCGACCTTGGTCCCGACGGCGCCCGCGGCCGTGGCGTCCGTACCTGAGCCGGCAGCGGCGAAGACCCAGGACGAGGATGCCCCGGACGGGGAGGCCAGCGCTGAGGCCGCCTTGATCGAGGCGAAGCGCACGGGGAAGCCTGTCGAGGTGCTCTCTCAGCGCAGTGAGTCGAGCGACGTGTATGCGACTCCCGACGGCAACCTGGAGGGGCGGGAGTACTTGAGGCCGGTCCGGGCCCGCCTGGGAAAGGGGTGGAAGCCGGTCGACACCGATCTCGCCAAGTCTGCTGATGGAACCGTGGCGCCGAAGGTGACGACGGTGGGTCTGGAGTTCTCCGGGGGCGGCGATGCGCCGTTGGTGCGGATGACGAAGGCCGGCCGTGAGCTCGCACTGTCCTGGCCGGGCAAGTTGCCCGCACCGCGGCTCGAGGGCGCGACGGCCACCTATGCCGATGTGTTGCCGGGTGTGGATCTGCGGATGGGGGCTCAGGAGAACGGCTTCACGCAACTGCTGGTGGTGAAGTCGGCCAAGGCAGCCGAGAGCCCGGAGCTGACGCAGTTGCGGCTCAAGGTAGCTGCCGATGGTATGGAGGTGAAGGAGACCGCCCAAGGCGAACTCCAGGCCGTTGACAAGGGGGCCAAGGGCGTGGTCTTCGAGGCGCCCAAGCCGATGATGTGGGACTCCAGCACGGGTTCGGCCAGCTCGCCGAGCGCACGGGCGATGCCGCGGAAGGCAGTGGCGGCCACTGGGGGCGGTTCGGCAGTGGCCGGGGGAGAGCCTGCAGCGGGCGAGTCCGGAAAGCTTGCCCCAGTCGAGGTGGAAGTGCCCTCTGGCGGCAAGGAGTTGGTGCTGACGCCTGACGCTGATGTCCTTAAGGGGAAGGACACCACGTACCCGGTGTTCATCGACCCGCAGTGGGACGCTCCGCGGGCCACGGCTTGGACGATGGCGTCGAAGTACTGGGCAGGATCGCCGCAGTGGAAGTTCAACGGTGATCGCGATGCGGGCCTGGGATACTGCAACTGGTATTACTGCCAGCCGCACGACACCAAGCGGCTATTCTATCGCATGCCGATCTCCAAGTACGCGGGCAAGTCGATCGTGAAGGCCGAGTTCGTCGTCCGCAACACGTGGTCGGCCTCCTGCTCGGACCGCACCGTGGAGCTGTGGCGAACCGACGACATTTCGTCGTCCACGACGTGGAACTCACAGACACGGTCGGGTTTCTGGAACAAGAAGCTGTCATCGAAGTCGTTCGCCTACGGATTCAACGGCTGCTCTGCCAAGGATGCGGAGTTTTCGGTGAAGACGGCCGTCCAGGATGCCGTCGACAACCGGGACAAGACCATGACGTTCGGCCTTCAGGCGGCGGATGAAGGGGACGCGTACGGCTGGAAGCGGTTCTCGGACAAGGCGTTTCTTCGGGTGACATACAACCGTCCACCTCCGCAGCTCAAGGCCTCCCAGCTCACCATGCAGTACGGCGGCACCTGCAAGAGTTCCGGGAACGCCGCGCGCGTGCGCACGCGTGGCAATATCTCCGTCAATGAGGTACGCGACCCCGACCGCGACCCCGTCTCACTTCAGGTACAGGCCAAGTGGGACGGGGGCAGCTGGAAACCGGCTCGTACCACGGCAAAGTCTTCCGGCTCCGAGTTCACCATCAAGCTGCCCTCAACGATTCCCGAGAACAAGGAGATCAACTGGTACGCGCGCGTGCACGACGGTGCGCAGTATTCACCGTGGTCCTACGCGGGAAGCCCGACGGCCTGCTACTTCGTCTACGACACCAAGGTCCCCAAGGCCCCTGCCGTGTCCTCGGGCGAGTACCCGGAATCCGACCCGGAGAATCCGCAGGACCCGTGGCTAGATGGTGTGGGCAAGTACGGTTCGTTTGAGCTGAAGGCCGCCAACAGCGATGTGACGTCGTACTGGTACGGCATCAACACCGACCCGACGCCGGTACACAAGGTCACTACGTCCGGTGGCGCAGCGAAGATCGCCAAGGTGCTGCCCGGCAGGCCGGGGTTGAACTTCATCACCGCCCGTGCTTTCGACTCCGCCGGCAACGGCAGTGAGATCCGTACCTATCAGTACCGGGTCAAGGCCGGTCAGCCGGAGCGAGCGACCTGGCAGCTGGACGAGACCGCCGACGCGCCCGAGGCCAAGGGGTCGACGCCACCGCGCACGGCCCAACTGCATGGCGGGGCCACTCCGGGCGCGGAAGGCGTGCAGGACAAAGCGGTGTCGTTCAACGGTACTGATGGTTATGCCTCCACCGACATTCCGGTGGTCGACACCAGCCGCGGGTTTGCGGTGTCGGCGTGGGTGAAGCTGTCGAAGATGCCGGAGGGTGCGGCGGTCATCGCTACCCAGCCGGGCAACCACAGTCCTGGTTTCGAGCTGTACTACTCCAAGACCTACGACCGTTGGGCGTTCAACCAGTACAAGTCCGATACTGCGGAGGCGGGGATCGCTCGTGCGATGGCGGACAAGCCCGGCGGTGTAGCGGCCGGGAAGTGGACGCATCTGATCGGCTCCTACGACTCCTCGCGTGACGTGCTGGAGTTGTTTGTCGACGGCAAGCTGGTCGGCAAGATGGCCTATGACAAGCCGTGGGAGGCACGTCGGGGCCTGCAGCTCGGAGCCGCCTCCTACAGCGGTGCGCCCTCGGCCTTCTTTCCTGGTGCGATAGACGCGGTGCAGCTCTTCGACAAGCCGCTGGCGCAGGACGAGGTCGACAAGCTGCACGCCAGGGACACCATCGGCGATCCGGGCCGTCCGGCTCTGGCTGTCTTCGATCTGGACGAGGCGGCGAATGCCACCGAGATCACCGGTCACGGCGGCGTGCTGCCCGCCCAGTACAAGGGAGACGTCACCACGGGCGTGCCCGGAGTGGCGGGCAAGGCTGTCGCGTTCAACGGCGCCGACGCCTACGCGAAGATCGGCCGGACCAGTGGCCCGCATGTGAACACCTCGCGCAGCTTCACTGTTTCCGCCTGGGCCAAGCTGGACAAGAAGCCGGACGGTGCGGCGGTCATCGCCTCACAGGCCGGCAAGGAGCGTCCCGGCTTCGAGTTGTACTACTCCTCCACCTATAACCGGTGGGCGGTCAACCAGTACTCCGCCGACGCGGCAGATGCGACCCCCATCCGTGCCATGCAGCCGGACGAAGACAAGGCATATGTGGGGGAATGGGCACATCTAGTAGGTGTGCATGACACCGTCGCCGACACGCTGACCCTGTATGTCAATGGGAGCAAGGCCGGATCGGTGCCGCTGTCCGGTGCGTTCTATGCCGATCAGTCCATGTATCTCGGTGCGGGCAGCTACAGCGGCCAGGTCAAGAACCACTTCCCGGGCAGCATCGACGACGTGCGCCTGCTGGACCGGCCGGTCTCGTCCGAAGAAGTCCGCCAGATGTTCCGCCAGCGTCCGCTGGTCAAGGGCCGCTGGAACTTCGAGGAGGCGAGCAGCACGACGCCCGCGACGACGCCGGACCTCTCGGCGGAGAAGCGCCCGATGAAGTTGAATGGTGGCGCCAAGCTCGGTGCCGCCTGGATCGACGCGCAGGGGCTGGAGCTGAACGGCACCGATGCGTATGCGGCCACGTCCACGATGCCCATGGACACCAAGACCAGCTTCACCGTCACGGCCTGGGCCAAGGCGGCTGCCGCCCCGGACCACGACATGGCCGTGATCAGCGGTGAGGGCATCACGCGGAGCGCCTTCGAGGTCCGCTTTGTGCCCGATGCCAAGGATCCCGAGGAAGGGCTGGGCCGCTGGGAGCTCACCCTCCCGGCCAAGGACAGCGCGGACGCTCCGGTCACCCGAGTGACGCATACCGAGTTCGAATCCGTCACTGATTGGAACCACCTTGCGGTGGTGTACGACGGCTTCGCCAAGGAAGTCCGCCTCTACGTCAACGGGAGACTGCAGGAATCCGCCTGTGGTGACGTGGACGGTGACGGCGATGCGGATGACACCGCCTGCCAGGACCTGATCTCTTGGGCCGACAACGCCCTGGCATTCTCGGCGCTCAAGTCTCTGCAGGTCGGCAGAGCCAGGGGCGACGCTGCGGGGTCCTACTTCGCCGGCACGGTTGATGACGTCTGGACGCTGCAGGGCGCTCTGTCCGACGAGCAGGTCAACAAGCTGGCCACTTCCTCCTTCGGTCTGCCCACCGACGTACCGGGCGACAGCTGACCTGGGTGTGCCGGGGAGTGACCTCCTCCTTCCCGGCACACCTCCGCCATGTGTTCCTTACTGACCTGTCAACGCCCTGCCGCACAGCCGTGCGGGCCGGTGTTGCCGTAAAGGATTGATTGCTGAAGATGAACGGCATAACGAGAGCGCGCCGGTTCGCCGTACTGCGGCGAAGAGCGGCCCTGGCAGTGTCGGCTGCGATGGTGGGCACACTGCTGCAGGCCGCCGGCGCACCGATGGCGGCGGCAGATGGCGACGGCCTGCCAACCACGGCCTCGACAGAGAAGCCGGTCAAGGGCCGGGAAGGAGCAAAGGCCGTACCTCGCCTGGCGTCCAAGGGTCCGAAGACGCCCAAGGAGGCGCCGAAGGCTGCCTGGCCGAAGCCTGGTTCGGCCGTGATCGACATCCCCGGTGCAGCGGCCAAGACCGCCGGGGTGTCCGTCAGGGCCAAGGGACTGCCGCTGGCGGTGGGCACGCCGAAGGCTGCCGACACCAAGAGGGGCGGCCGCGGCGCCAAGGCGGCCACGCCACCGGCTGCGCGGGGCGATGTCACGGCGCGGGTGCTGGACCGCAGGACGGCGGAGCGGGCCGGTGTGCGCGGCGTGCTGTTCTCGCTGGAGGCCGGAGATGCCAAGGGCGATGCGGCCGGCAAGGTGCGGGCCGCGGTTGACTACTCCGGCTTCGCGGAGGCCTTCGGAGGCGGCTACGGCTCCCGGCTGACCCTGGTCAAGCTGCCGGCCTGCGTACTGAAGACCCCGCAGAAGCAGCAGTGCCGTACCCCGCAACCCGTCGGCACCGTCAACAACACCGAAAAGCAGACGCTGACGGCGGACGCGGTGACGTTGCGGGCCATGGGTCCCACCGTTCTGGCCGCGGTCGCGGACGAGAAGAGCGCGGGCGGCGACTACAAGGCGACCTCGCTCTCGCCGTCTGCCACGTGGGACACCAATCTCAACACGGGTGACTTCTCGTGGGCGTATGACATGCCGGTTCCCAAGGTGCCAGGGGACCTGCAGCCGCAGGTGGGCCTGTCCTATTCTTCCGGGTCGATCGACGGGCGCACCGGCAGCACGAACAATCAGTCCTCCTGGGCCGGCGACGGTTTCGACCTGTGGTCCGGCTACATCGAGCGCCGCTACAAGCCGTGCTCGGACGACGGTGAGAAGGACGCGAACGGCAACGAGCCCGGTGACCAGTGCTGGGGCTATGACAACGCGTTCATCACGTTCAACGGCAAGGGCGGTGAACTGGTCCCTCTGCCCGGTGACGCCGACGGCAACAAGAAGACGGATCAGGAGTACAAGTTCAAGCAGGACGACGGGTCCCGCATCGTCCGCATGTCCTCCACCGAACGCGGCAACGGGGACAACGACGGCGAGTACTGGCGCCTGACCGACCCGCACGGAGTGCGGTTCTACTTCGGGTACAACCGGCTGCCGGGCTGGACGGACGGTAAGCCCGCCACCAACTCCGCGTGGACGACGCCGGTCTTCGGCAACAACACGGGTGAAGAGTGCCACAAGGACACCTTCGCCGACTCCTGGTGCCAGCAGGGCTGGCGGTGGAACCTCGACTACGTCGTCGATCCGCACGGCAACGCCATGGCCTACTACTACGACCAGGAGAAGAACTCCTACGGCCGTAACCTCAAGGCCAAGGACAACACCCGCTACGTGCGTGGCGGCGTGCTGGATCACATCGAGTACGGGCTGAAGTCATCCTCGATGTACGGCACGAAGCCCCTGGCGAAGGTCGACTTCACCACGTCCGAACGCTGCCTGCCGGACTCCAAGACCGACTGCAGCGATATCGGCAAGGACGCCTTCTACTGGTACGACACGCCCTGGGACTTGAACTGCACCGAGAGCGAGGACTGTGACAAGGGGCGCTTGTCCCCCTCGTTCTTCACCCGCAAGCGGCTGACCGGCGTCACCACCCAAGTCCTGAACGGTGACACCTACAGCAAGATCGACTCCTGGAAGCTGGCCCACAAATGGGGCACGGCAGACGTCGATTACCAGCTGCTGCTCGACTCCGTGCAGCGCACCGGACACACGGCCGAGCCCGTGGTCACCGTGCCGAAGACCACCTTCGCCTACACCCAGCTCGCCAACCGGCTGGACAAGACGGGCGACGGGTACGCGCCGTACATCAAGGCCCGCCTCTCCGGAGTCTCCGACGAAGCCGGCGGCCAGGTCTCCGTCAACTACTCCGCACCGGCCTGCGACTTCGACGCCCTCCCGACACCGGAAACGAACGCCACCCGCTGCTTCCCGCAGTACATCGGCGGAGACGCCAGCGACGACCCGGACCGCCACTGGTTCAACAAGTACGTGGTCACCTCCACCACCACCACGGACCGGACCGGGGGAGCAGCCGACGGCAAGACCGCGTACGAGTACCTGGGCGGCGCGGCCTGGCACTACGACGATGACGACGGTCTGACCAGAAAGAAGTTCAAGAGCTGGTCCCAGTGGCGCGGCTATGGCCACGTCCGAGCGAAGACCGGCGGCCAGGGCGGCGACGGTCAGTACAAGTCACAGGAAGACACCTACTTCCTGCGGGGCATGGACGGTGACCGCAAGGACTCTTCCGGCGGCACAAAGAACGTCTCGGTCAGCCTCGGCAGCGGTGAAGGCGACCCGATCACCGACCACGAATCGGCACAGGGCTTCTCCTACAAGACCGTCACCTATTCCGGACCGGGCGGCAAGGTCCTCGCCAAGACGGTGAACCGGCCCTGGCACCACGAGACCGCGAAGAAGACCCGTGAATGGGGCACGGTGACCGCCAACTTCAGCGGCACCGCGCACACCAAGAAGTGGACCTCCCTGGACGACGGCGCGGGCACCGACTGGCGCGTCACCTCCAGCGCGACGGACTACGACACCGTCGCCGGCCGCCCCACCCAGGTCGACGACCTCGGCGACAGCAGCACGGCCGATGACAACCAGTGCACCCGCACCACCTACGCCACCAACACCGCCGACAACATCCTTACGCTGCCTTCCCGGGAAGAGAGTGTCGCCGTCAAGTGCGCCGACACCCCCGACCGGACGAAGGACGTCATCTCTGATGTCCGCACCGCCTACGACGGCGGCGCATATGGGGCCGCGCCCACCAAGGGCGATGCCACCGCGTCCGCGACCCTGAAGAAGCACGACGGCGCCAAGGCCACCTACCTGGAAGCCGGCGCCACCTTCGACGGCTACGGCCGCAAGCTGACCACCACCGACCTCACGGCAGACGTCACCGTCACCGGCACCGCAGATCCCGTACGGACCCCGCGCAAGGACGGCCGCACCACCACCACCGCCTACAGCCCGGCCACCGGGACCGCCACAAAGGTCACCGAGAGCAGCCCGCCGGCCAAGGCAGCCGACCCGGCCTCGGCGCAGACCACGGTCACCGAGCTGGAACCCCTGCGCGGCCAGCCCATGACCAGGGTGGATACCAACAACAAGCGCATCGCGATGACGTACGACGCGCTGGGCCGCTCCGCGAAAGTCTGGCTGGCCGACCGCAAGACGAGCCAGACACCCACCTACGAATTCGCCTACCTCATGGAGGAGAACAAACCTGTCGCGGTCCGCGCCCAGACGCTGAACAACGAGGGCGGCCAGGTCGCCTCCTACACGATCTACGACGGTTTCCTGCGCGAGCGTCAGACACAGGCTCCCGGTCCCGACGGCGGCCGCATTCTCACTGACACCTTCTACGACGAACGCGGTCTGCCCGCCAAGGCCTTCGCCCCCTACTACGCGCTGAAGCCCGCCGAGCGCGAACTGTTCAAGCCGGACAACGCCTGGAGCGTGGAGTCCCAGACCCACATCACCTACGACGGACTGGAACGCCCCGTCGAAGAGCGACTGGTCGCCGGCAACGGTGACGGCGGCAAGGTCCTGGCCACTACCAAGACCATCTACGGCGGAGACCGTACGACCGTCATTCCGCCCGAAGGCGACACCGCCACCACCACCCTCACCAACGCCGAGGGCAAGGCGACCGAGCTGCGCCAGCACCACACCCGCAGCGCGAGCGCGGCCTACGACACCACTTCCTACGCCTACACGCCCACAGGCGAACTGAAGAAGGTCACCGACCCGGCGGGCAACAGCTGGGCATACAAGTACGACCAGTTGGGCCGCCAGACAGAGGCCAGCGACCCGGACAGAGGCACTACCAAGAGCTTCTATGACGACCGGGGCCAGCTGACCACCACCACCGACCAGCGCGGCACCACCCTGGCCAGCGTCTACGACAACCTGGGACGCAAGACCGAACTACGCGAAGGCAGCGCCACGGGCGACCTGCGCGCCAAGTGGGTCTACGACACCATCTCCGGCGCCAAGGGCCAGCTGGCCGAGACCACCCGCTATGTGGGCGGCAACCCCTACACCTCAAAGGTCACCCAGTACGACTCCCAGTACCGGCCGACCAGGACCGCCGTAGTCATCCCGGACAGCGAGAAGGGGCTGGCCGGCACCTATCAGAGCGGCACCTCGTATCTGCCCTCCGGGCTGGTGGGTGGCGTGAGCTACTCCGCAGCAGGTTCCCTGCCCGCCGGCAGCTTCTCGACCACCTACGAGAAGCAGACACTGCGTCCCATATCCGTTCTGGGCGACGGCTTCAAAGCCGACACCGGTTACACATTCACCGGCAAACCCCAATGGAATGAATTCGGCGGCACCAACGGCAAAAAGACCAAGGTCAGCTACAGCTACGAGTACGGAACCCAGCGCCTGGCCACGTCCCGGGTCGACCGCCAGGACCAAAGCGGAGTCGACCAGCACAACACCTACAGCTACGACGAAGCCGGCAACATTCTCTCGGTTTCGGACGCCTCCCGCACCGGCACCGACACCCAGTGCTTCACCTACGACTACCTGCGGCGGATGACCGAAGCCTGGACCCAGGGCGACAAGACATGCGCCACCGCCCCGGTCGCAGGCAAGACCGGCGGACCCGCCCCGTACTGGCACTCCTACACCTACGACAAGGCCGGCAACCGGCTCACGGAAACCCTCCATGACGTCGGCGGAGACAGCAACAAGAACACCGAACGCACCTACGACTACCCCAAGCCGGGCACCGCACAGCCGCACACCCTGACCTCGGTCACCACAGAGCTGCCCGGAGGCACCACCACCAAGGACTCCTACGGCTACGACCCCACCGGCAACACCACCAGCCGTACCCTGCGCGGTGACACCCAGGCCCTCACCTGGGACGCCGAAGGCCACCTGGCCAAGATCAGCGAACCCGTCCAGGGCGGCAAGGACAAGGTCACCGAGTACCTCTACGACACCGAGGGCAACCGCCTGATCGGCCGCACACCGACCGAGACCACTCTCTACCTCGGCCACACCGAAGTCACCCTGCCCAAGGGCGCCACGAAGGCCAAAGCCACCCGTTACGCCCCCCTGGGCGGCGGCCACCAGGCCGTCAAGGAGGACAACGGAACGATCAGCTTCACCACCGCGGACCACCAGGGCACCGGACAACTCTCCATTGCCGCAGCTGATCTGAAGCTGGCCCAGCGCCGCGCCCTCCCCTTCGGCGGACCAAGAGGCGAAAGCCCGAAGACCTGGCCCGGCACCAAGGGCTTCGTCGGCGGCACCGACGACACAGCCTCCACCGGACTGACCCACCTCGGCGCCCGCGAATACGACCCGACCACCGGCCGCTTCCTGTCTGTCGACCCCGTCATGGACCTGACGGACCCCCAGCAGATGAACGGCTACACCTACAGCAACAGCAACCCGGCCACCTTCAGTGACCCGACCGGGCGTCTCTTCGGCTGCATTCCCTGTGCCATCTACCAGGCCGCCAAAGCCGGCATCAACGCCTATAACAAGGTGGTCTCGTCGAACCGCGTCAGCGGGCGCGCAAACAACTCGGTGCACTACAGAACCAGCAGAAGCAGCCGTATGACTCAAGCTGGCATGCCCAACCCATTCGGCTTTATGGACAGAGGAATATACCCCAATCTCCGGAAATTCTTCACAGGCGGCGGTGCAGCTGAAGTAGTGAAGGAGACGATCCTCCCCGATGTGCAGTCATGGCAGGAATGCGGGCGCCATCCCGGAGTCAGCGTAGCTTGCGGCAGCACGCTCTTGGATCTGCCGTTCTTGAAGGTTCTCAAGCCATTCAAGAAGCAGATCAAGAAGGGCATCAAAGCGCTAGAGGAGGGCGGAGAAGCATCAAAGAAGACGGGGAAAGGACTCCCCCCCGGCTGCAAATGCTTCCTCGCCGGCACAGAAGTCCGTATGGCAGACGGCGCAGAGAAGAACATCGAGGACGTCAAGGTCGGCGATAAGGTCCTGGCAACTGACCCAAGAACCGGGAAGACCGGCAAACGGGAAGTCACCGCGACGATCGTCACCGATGACGACAAGCAGTTCACCGAGCTCACCATCGCTACACCCGACGGCACCAAAAAGCTGACGGCCACACACGAGCACCCCTTCTGGTCGACCAACAAGAAGGCGTGGGTAGAAGCCGGAAAGCTCAAGCCGGGCACGACGCTTCGCACGAACGACGGCCGCAGCGTCGTCGTGACGGCAGCTCGCCAGTACCAGGACCACCAGCGCACCTACAACCTGACCGTCGAGGGCGTCCACACGTACTATGTGCTGGCGGGTGAGACTCCGGTTCTTGTTCACAATTCCGGAGGAGCGTGCAAGGAAATAACCCTGCCTAGCTCTGAAAGCTTCGAACAAGCTCGCAACAAGGCGCTCGATCTGCTGGGTGAGGTTGATCCAGCTACTCGGCAGCCGTACATCGGCCGTCTCGAATCTGCGCCGACGACCTACGGCAAGGTAGTGGGATTCACCACTCGGGTGAACGGCGAATTCAAGAGGTTTAGGATGGATTACGATCCGGTGAAGGGTCCCCATATCAACGTGGAAGTCGGCAAGGGTGACTCTGCACGTAAATGGGCAGTGCCATGGAATGGAACAGAAGACGATTTCGCGAGAATGCTTGGCGGTAATTCGTGACGCTCGACGGTGTATACGGAACCAGGCCGGACCTCCTGCCCCGATCTATGGTTCGAGTGGTTCGTGCAGATCAGCAGGGTGGCCGACGGCTGACTTGGGTTGGGCGGCCGGGTGTGCAGTTGCTGAACCTGGATCAGCATCTCCAGTACGAGCGTGAAAGCCTCGGCAATTACCCGCGCAGCCCTGACGGTGCGATCGTCTGGGGCGCGGTGGCTGATGGTTTGGTGCTCAGCTCGATGGAGTCGGGTTCCATCGAGCTGAGCACCGTAATCCAACAGTTCGCCCCGAAAGCTAGCAGCCTAATCTTCTTCTGGGAGAGCCTGGCAGTTCCGAGTGTAGAGATGGGGCTTGAATCTGCTATCTCTCACCTGCCGGACGTCATGGAATCCGTACCGGAACTCTGGGTATATTCGCCCGGTGACCGCATTGTGGTGGAGAGTTCGTTCTCTGGCGTAGTGACTGTGGCCCGTATTCCTGTGGAAGCCGATGGTCAGAGTCCTGCATAACGCCGTTTGACGGCAACGCTGACGGCAACGTCAGCGGACGACCACCGCTGAGGGCGGCGGCTCTTCGGAGTCGCCGCCCTCAGCCAGTACATCGCTCAGGGTGTCGATGGCTTGGCGTTGGAGGCGGAGTCGGACGTGGGCGTAGACGCCGGCGGTGACGCCGATGTGGGCGTGGCCGAGCAGTTCCTTGATGACGACGAGGTCGATGCCTTGTTCCAGGAGCAGGGTGGCGGTTGAGTGTGGAAGCGGATCGTCCGGAGTTCCGCGCTGTGGAGGAGGCGGCGGAAGCGGCGGGTGAGGTTGGTGGGGTCGAGTGGCCTGCCCTTCGGGGTGGTGAAGACGAGGCCGTTGTCCGTCCAGCTCGTTCCGGCCGCCTGGCGCTCTCCCTGCCGCCGTTCCTGGGGATTCTTGAGGGAGCTGAAACATTCGGTAGGGAGGGCGATGCGGCGCTCGGAGGCCAAGGACTGGGTGTGCAGGACGGTCAGACCCTGGCTGTGGCTCCGCTGGAGCGAGCGGTGGATGCTGGCGGTGCCGCCGTCGAGGTCGAGATCTTCCCAGTGGAGGCCGAAAAGTTCGCCCTTGCGGAGTCCGGTGCGCAGGGCGAGTTCGTACAGGGCGTGGAGCCGGTCGTTGTTGGCCGCCTGAAGCAGTTGCCGCGCCTCGGCCGCAGTGAGGGGCTGGAAGCGTCTTGGCCGGGGCGTCGCGGTCTTGACGTCCCGGGCGACGTTGCGTGTCAGTTCGTCCTCGCGGACGGCGTGTTCCAGGGCGGAATTGAGGACCGCGTGGACGTACGTCACGGTCAGCGGCGACAGCCGCTTCTCGCAACACCGGCCCCTACGGTTTGCCCGTACTGGACGACAGGCTGAAGGAGTCCATCCTGGTGGACCTCGGCTACGTTGACGGCAAGGCTCTCGCCAAGGCGGGGAGGAACGCCGACTCCGCGCCGGTCGTCCCCGACCTGCTGTGCGGTGTGCTCGCCCTGGAGGTCGGACTGCGAAGCCTGTGACCAGCCCCAACACGGAAGCCGAGCACGTGGAAGCCACAAACCTCCTGTACCGCGATTCGGCACTTTACGATGCGGGTCGACTTCGGATGCGGTACCGGCCGGGACCTGGAAATCCTGGCCAAGCGCTTCGAGTGCATCGGCGTGGACCTCCAGCCCGGCATGGTCGACTACGCCCACAAGGCCCGGCCGGGACTGGACATCCGCACTGGCGATATGCGCGCAGTGCGACTCGGCAAGCGCATGGACGTGGTGACCTGCATGGGCAACAGCCTCGCCTACGTACACGACAACGAGGCGATCAGCCAGGTCTTCGCCACCTTCGCGGCACATGCCCAGCCAGGAGCGCTGCTCGTGCTGTGTTCCCCCGTCGCCTCAATCACCCGGAGCGAGCCGACCACTGCCACGGTGGCCACCCCGAGAGGCCCCGCCACCGTCGCCATCCGCCACACTTGGGACTTGCGGACCCAGATCAACACCATGCATCGGCACTGGGTGCTCCCCTCGGGCGACGAGGCGCGAGACGAGATCCGCAGGCGCGTCCTGTTCCCCCGCGAACTGGAACGCTACGCGGAAGGTGCCGGCTTCGATGTCCTGGACATGAGGGACGGCGCAGATGGAGGGCTCACCGGCCCAACCGCGTACACGGTGGCCCGACAAACTGCGCGGTGACCGGCGAGGCGAGAAATGGCACCAGTGCCAGCCGCCCGACTCCTAACGGCAATAGCGACGGCAACACCCACGGATTCCCCCGCACAACCACGGACACCAGCGGAACCCGAAACCACCGCTGATCTGCGAATACGCAGATAGAGTGGGGCCGCGCAGCACACGTACTACGTGCTGGCGGGGAAGGCTCCGGTATTCGTTCACAACAGCAACTGCCCGCCCGCATCGAAATATGAGGACATCACGAGTCCCGGCGCCCGCATGCTGAACAAATCGGCAGAGGCGAGCAGCTACAAGGGATGGACGGCTGACTACTACAATCCTGGGTCCAAGAAGGCCGACATCAAGATCAGGCTGGGCAAGGACCAATGACAGAGGCTGGTTCGATAGTGCTGGATCGCAACGACTATCTGGACGTACGCTCCCGTAGTGCAGTCACTTTCGATCTTGATGCCAGGCTGCCCGACCGGGTCTTCAATGAGAGTGTGGGGGGCTCGCTGTTCTGTGAGTTCGATGCGGTCCTCACCCCGGAATTCTGGCCGGCGCTCTGCACGATGGCTCGGTGGCATGGCGACAGTCACGTCGAACTGCTCGTACTTGAGCCGGATTGCGATGCGTTCTACCTTCCGGAGTATCGGATGTATCCAGCGTTGTCGTTGTCTGTCGAGGCCGACGTGGACGGCTACTGGGCGGCGATCGGTCACGAGCCGGACGGCGACACCATGGGGTCTATTGCGATCTCTGCGAACGTCATTGCTGCGACCGGGCCTTCCGGAAGATGGGGGTGTTGGGGTGAAAGGGATCCCGAGGTCGCAGTTTTCGGGGGATTTCCCAACGTGGCCGCACGCAATGAATGGCGCGCACAGTTCGGGCCCTTCCTGGAGGTGTCAGGCGCTCTGGAGTCGCATCTCCCGCCGACCTTCGCGGGTCGGACCGTCCCGGACGAGTACGCCGCAACCCTGACCGCCAACTACGGACCTGCGAGCGGTAGGCGGCCGTAACGGCTCTCCCCCGAGATCGACTACCTCGGCGACCGGCACAGGCGACGGGACACAGGCCCTCCCCACAGCCCTCTATAAACTCGCTGTATACGCGGTGTGTATAGTGATTGTATGCCCGCCGTGAACATCCCTACCGCTGCCATCAAGACGACCCGCGCCCCGAAGAGGTTGCCTGGTCGCGCCGGATCCGTCATCGCGGCGGGGGCGGCCCTCGTCCTCGCCCTGAGCGGGTGCGCCAAGTTCGACACCACCTCGCCCAGCGCCGTCCGCAAGGCGGCCGCGGGGGCGAAGGCCGCGGATCAGGGTGAGTTCGGCACGGTCGACTGCCGCAAGGCCAAGTGCGTGGCACTGACCTTCGACGCGGGACCCAGCGAGAACACGCCCGGACTTCTCAAGATCCTCAAGAAGGGGAAGGTGCCCGCCACCTTCTTCACGCTCGGCAAGAACCACATCGAGAAGTACCCCGAGCTCGTGAAGCGGATGGACGCCGAGGGGCACGAGGTCGCCAGTCACACCTGGTCGCACAAGATCCTGACGAAGATCGACCCGGCCGAGGCGCGGCGGGAGCTGGAGCGGCCCAACGAGGCGATAGAGAAGCTCATAGGCAAGAAGCCGACGCTGATGCGCCCGCCGCAGGGCCGCACCAACGACGACGTCAACAAGATCTCCGAGGAGCTCGGCCTCTCGCAGGTCCTGTGGACCGTCACGGCCAAGGACTACACGACCAATGACTCCAAGCTGATCGAGAAGCGGGTCATCGACCAGACGGAGCGGGACGGCATCATCCTGCTGCACGACATCTACAAGGGCACGGTGCCCGCCGTGCCGGGCGTCATCGCCGAGCTGAAGAAGCGGGGATACGTCTTCGTGACGGTGTCCCAGCTGCTCGCGCCGGGCAAGGCCGAGCCCGGCAAGATCTACCGCTGAGCCCCTGGGCCGGACACGACTTAGGCTCGGAGGCGTGGCCCACTTCGCATTCGCCGGGGAAACGTCCCTGCCCGCCGCCGAGGCATGGCGGCGCCTGACCGCGTGGGAGCGGCACGGCGAGGTCGTCCCGCTGACCCGCGTCACGGTGCGCACCGCCCCGCCCACGCGCGTGGGCACGGTCTTCGTGGCCCGCAGCGGGCTCGGCCCCCTCGGTTTCGACGACGTCATGGAGGTCGTCGACTGGCGGCCACCGGAGGGCACCGCCCCGGGGCGGTGCCGCCTGGAGAAGCGGGGTACGGCCATCGCGGGCTGGGCGGAGATCGAGGTGAGCCCCGGCCCCGCCGGTTCCCGGATCGCCTGGCGCGAGGAGTTGCGCCCGCGCCTGATGCCCACCCTGCTCGACGGCCTGCTCTCGGCGGCCGCCCGCCGAATGTTCACCCGGGTCGTGAACCGTCTCCTCAGCTCGGCGCCGGAAGCATGCTGAGCGCCGTCCGCACCGGACGTCAGGCCACCGACCCGAGCCGCCCAGAGGGAGCGCGTGTTCCGTCATGGTGGATCGGCGTGTGCGCCCCCGTGAGGGAGACCCCGCTGCCGCCCCGCCTGCCCGCGACGATCTCCGCGGCGATGGACAGGGCCGTCTCCTCGGGCGTACGAGCGCCGAGGTCGAGCCCGATGGGTGACCTGAGCCGCGTCAGTTCCAGCTCGGTGACGCCGACTTCACGCAGGCGCTTGTTGCGGTCCTCGTGGGTGCGGCGCGAACCCATCGCGCCGACGTAGGCGACGGGCAGCCGGAGCGCGAGGCGCAGCAGCGGCACGTCGAACTTGGCGTCGTGCGTCAGCACGCACAGCACGGTGCGGCCGTCGACGCCGGTGTTCTCCAAGTACTTGTGGGGCCACTCGACGACGATCTCGTCGGCGTCGGGGAAGCGGGCCGGCGTCGCGAAGACGGGCCGCGCGTCGCACACGGTCACGTGGTAGCCGAGGAACTTGCCCATCCGCACCAGCGCGGAGGCGAAGTCGATCGCCCCGAACACGATCATGCGGGGCGGCGGCACGCTCGACTCGACGAGCACCACCAGCGGCCGGCCGCACCGCGAGCCGTCCTCGCCGATCTCCACGGTCGCGGTGCGCCCCGCGTCGAGCAGGGCGCGGGCCTCCCCCGCCACTGTGCGGTCCAGCTCCGGATGTCCGCCGAGCCCACCCTCGTAGACGCCCGAAGGACGTACGAGAAGGGCGCGGCCGACGAGTTCGGCGGGCCCGGAGGTGATGCGGGCGACCGCCGCGGCCTCCCCCGAGGAGGCGGCGGCGAGTGCGGCGGCGAGCACCGGCCGGGACGCGGAGTCCGCGCGGACCGGGGTGACGAGGATGTCGATGATTCCGCCGCAGGTCAGGCCCACGGCGAAGGCGTCCTCGTCGCTGTAGCCGAAGCGTTCGAGGACGGTCTCGCCGTCCTCCAGTGCCTGTTGGCACAGTTCGTAGACGGCGCCCTCCACACATCCGCCGGAGACCGAGCCGATGGCCGTGCCGGCCGCGTCGACCGCGAGCGCGGCGCCGGGTTGCCGGGGCGCGCTCCCGCCGACCGCCACCACGGTGGCGACGGCGAAGTCACGTCCCTGCTCGACCCACCGGTTCAGCTCGTCGGCGATGTCCAGCATGTCGGCCTCCTCAGGCTCTACGGGTGTGCGGAGGGCTCAGCGCCTCAGTGGACGCCCAGCCATCCTTCGATGGGGTTGAGGGCGAAGTAGACGATGAAGATCACCGTCAGGCCCCACATGAAGGCGCCGATCTCGCGCGCCTTGCCCTGCGCGATCTTGATGGCGACCCAGGAGATGACGCCCGCCGCGACACCGGTGGTGATGGTGTACGTGAAGGGCATGAGCACGACGGTCAGGAAGACCGGGATGGCGGTGGCGCGGTCGGCCCAGTCGACGTGCCGGGCGTTCATCATCATCATCGCTCCGATGACGACGAGCGCGGCGGAGGCGACCTCCTGCGGCACGATCGCGGTGAGCGGCGTGAAGAAGAGGCAGGCCGCGAAGAACAGGCCGGTGATGACCGAGGCGAGGCCGGTGCGGGCGCCTTCGCCGACGCCGGTCGCGGACTCGACGAAGACGGTCTGGCCGGAGCCGCCCGCCACACCGCCGATGGCGCCGCCGGCGCCGTCGATGAACAGCGCCTTGGACAGGCCCGGCATG
Organism: Streptomyces sp. NPDC003379; assembly: GCF_053589195.1. Classification (NCBI taxonomy): domain Bacteria; kingdom Bacillati; phylum Actinomycetota; class Actinomycetes; order Kitasatosporales; family Streptomycetaceae; genus Streptomyces; species Streptomyces sp. NPDC003379. The sequence continues at coordinate 41,260 of NZ_JBSFRK010000001.1, forward strand.
CGGCCCTTGTCGTCGGCGAGGTTGGCCTCGGTGCCGACGCCGATGATGGTGGCCATCGCGTCGAAGAAGCCGGCGAGCACCAGCGTGAAGACGATCATGCCGACGGTCATCGCGCCGACCTCGTCCCAGCCGCCGAACTCGACGTCTCCGAAGAGCGAGAAGTCGGGTGACGAGACCGCGCCGCCGTGCAGTTCGGGGGCGCCGTTCGCCCACTGCTTGGGGTCGATGACATCCAGGGCGTTGAGGATGACCGCGACGATCGTGCCGGTGACGATGCCGATCAGGATCGCGCCGGGGATGTTGCGCGCCTGCAGCATGAAGATGAGGAGCAGGGTGCCCGCGAAGAGCAGGACGGGCCAGCCCGAGAGCTCACCCGCCGGGCCGAGCGAGAGCGGGGTCGCCTTGCCCGGGTGGACGAAGCCGCCCTTGACCAGGCCGATGATGGCGATGAACAGGCCGATGCCCATGGTGATGCCGTGCTTGAGGGCGAGCGGGATAGCGTTCATGATCATCTCGCGGAGCCCGGTGATCACCAGGAGCATGATCACCACGCCGTACATCACGCACATGCCCATGGCCTGCGGCCAGGTCATCTCGGGCGCGACCTGCGAGGAGATCACACCGGACACGGAGAGTCCGGCGGCGAGGGCGAGCGGCACCTTGCCGACGAAGCCCATGAGGAGCGTGGTGAGGGCCGCGGCGAACGCGGTCGCGGTGATCACGGCCTTGGTGGCCATGGTGTCCCCCGCCGCGTCCTTGCCGGACAGGATCAGGGGGTTGAGCAGGAGGATGTACGCCATCGCCATGAAGGTGGTGACGCCGCCGCGCACCTCGCGCGCGACCGTGGATCCTCTCCGGGATATGTGAAAGTACCGATCGAGCCAAGACCGGCCGGCCGGGACGCGAGAGCCGTGGCCCGCGTCCTCTGCGGTGGTCTTGGGCTCCACTGACGACTGGGTCATGGTGCCTACTCCCAAGGTTCACAGGGGCACCCGCGGAGTTGCGGGATTTGGGATGGTGCGTGGGCTGCACGACCCGGGGGACGGCCCGAGACGGACTACTTCTCCCTCAGAACGAGGGGGAGTTGGGAACCGAGCGGTGTGGGCGAAGGGAAGTGTGACGTTCCTGGGAGGCACACACCGCTCGGAGAACTGGGGTGGACCGCGCGGGGGCCGGGGCCCCCGCGGGGCTCAGGTGCCGGTGAGGTGTTCGGGCCGTACCGGCGTCTTGTTGAGTTCGAGACCGGTCGCGTTCCGGATGGCCGCGAGGACCGCGGGGGTCGACGACAGGGTCGGGGCCTCGCCGATGCCGCGCAGCCCGTACGGGGCGTGCTCGTCGGCGAGTTCGAGGATGTCGACGGGGATGGTCGGCGTGTCGAGGATGGTGGGGATCAGATAGTCCGTGAAGGAGGGGTTCTTCACCTTCGCGGTCTTCGGGTCGACGATGATCTCCTCCATGACCGCGACGCCCAGTCCCTGGGTGGTGCCACCCTGGATCTGGCCGAGGACGGACAGCGGGTTGAGCGCCTTGCCGACGTCCTGGGCGACGGCCAGCTCGATGACCTTGACCAGGCCCAGCTCGGTGTCGACCTCGACGACCGCGCGGTGCGCGGCGAAGGAGTACTGGACGTGGCCGTTGCCCTGCCCGGTGACCAGGTCGAAGGGCTCGGTGGGGCGGTGGCGCCACTCGGCCTCGATCTCGACGCTCTCGTCCTCCAGGACGTCCACGAGGTCGCCGAGGACCTCGCCGCCGTCGGTGACGACCTTGCCGCCTTCGAGCAGCAGCTCGGCGGTGGCCCACGCCGGGTGGTACGAGCCGAACTTTCGGCGGCCGATCTCCAGGACCTTCTCGCGCACCAGCTCGCAGGAGTTCTTGACCGCGCCACCGGTGACGTACGTCTGACGCGACGCGGACGACGAACCGGCGCTGCCCACCTGGGTGTCGGCGGGGTGGATCGTCACCTGGGCGACGCCCAGCTCGGTCCGCGCGATCTGCGCGTGGACCGTGACACCGCCCTGGCCGACCTCCGCCATCGCGGTGTGCACGGTCGCGACGGGCTCGCCGTTGATGACCTCCATGCGCACCTTGGCGGTGGAGTAGTCGTCGAAGCCCTCGGAGAAGCCGACGTTCTTGATGCCGACCGCGTAGCCCACACCGCGTACGACGCCCTCGCCGTGCGTGGTGTTGGAGAGGCCGCCGGGCAGCTGGCGCACGTCGGAGCCCTCGCTGGACTCCCACTGGCGCTCGGGCGGCAGCGGACGCGCCTTGACGCGGCGCAGGATCTCGGCGACCGGGGCGGGCGAGTCGACCACCTGCCCGGTCGGCAGGAGCGTGCCCTGCTCCATGGCGTTCAGCTGGCGCAGCTCGACAGGGTCCATGCCCAGCTTCGCGGCCAGCTTGTCCATCTGGGCCTCGTACGCGAAGCACGCCTGGACCGCGCCGAAGCCGCGCATGGCGCCGCAGGGCGGGTTGTTGCTGTAGAGGGCTATGGCCTCGATCTCGACGTCGTCGATCACGTACGGACCGACCGACAGGGACGAGGCGTTGCCGACGACCGCCGGGGAGGCCGACGCGTACGCGCCGCCGTCCAGGACGATCCGGCACTTCATGTGCGTGAGCTTGCCGTCCTTGGTGGCGCCGTGCTCGTAGTAGAGCTTCGCCGGGTGGCGGTGCACATGGCCGAAGAAGGACTCGAACCGGTTGTAGACGATCTTCACCGGCTTGCCGGTGCGCAGCGCCAGGAGGCAGGCGTGGATCTGCATCGAGATGTCCTCGCGGCCGCCGAAGGCACCGCCGACGCCGGAGAGCGTCATGCGCACCTTCTCCTCGGGCAGGCCGAGGACGGGGGCGATCTGTTCGAGGTCCGAGTGCAGCCACTGGGTGGCGACGTAGAGGTCGACACCGCCGTCCTCGGCGGGCACGGCGAGGCCGGACTCCGGGCCGAGGAATGCCTGGTCCTGCATGCCGAAGGTGTACTCGCCCTTGACGATGACGTCGGCCTTCTTGGCCGCCTCGTCCGCGTTGCCGCGGATGATCGGCTGGCGGTGCACGATGTTCGGGTGCGGTACGTGCTTCATGTGGTCGTCGGTGCGGCCCTCGTGCACGAGCACGGCGTCGGGGGCGGTCGCCGAGGCCTCATCGGTGATGAGGGGCAGCTCCCTGTACTCGACGACGATCTTCGCGGCGGCGCGGCGGGCGGTCTCCGGGTGGTCGGCGGCCACGAGGGCGACCGGCTCACCGTGGTGACGGACCTTGCCGTGGGCGAGGACCGGGGTGTCCTGGATCTCCAGGCCGTAGTTCTTCATCTCGGCCGGCAGGTCGTCGTAGGTCATGACGGCGTAGACGCCGTCCATCGCGAGGGCCTGGGAGACGTCGATCGAGACGATCTCGGCGTGCGCGACCGTGGAGCGCAGGGTCTGGCCCCACAGCATGTCCTCGTGCCACATGTCCGAGGAGTACGCGAACTCGCCGGTGACCTTCAGGGTGCCGTCGGGCCGCAGCGTCGACTCGCCGATGCCGCCCTTGGTCTGCGAACCCTGGGTGAGCTTGGTGGGTACGCCGGTCGTACGGGTGGAGCCCATGGTCAGACCGCCCCTTCCTGGAGTCCCTGACGGTCCTGGCGGGCGGCGGCGAGGCGCACCGCGTCCAGGATCTTCTCGTAACCGGTGCAGCGGCACAGGTTGCCGGAGAGCGCCTCGCGGATGTCCGCGTCGGTCGGCTGCGGGTTGCGCTCCAGCATCTCGTCGGCCGCGATGAGCAGACCCGGGGTGCAGAAGCCGCACTGGACGGCGCCGGCGTCGATGAACGCCTCCTGGATGGGGGAGAGTTCGCCGCCCTCGCCGGTCTGCGAGTCCGTCCCCTGGGCCTTCCACTGCTGGGCGTCCTGGAGCGAGGTGCCGCACGCGCCGGAGGCGCAGCCGCCGCCCGGGTGGGCGCTCTCGCGGTGCTTGGCGTAGTCGGCGAGGCCCTCGACGGTGGTGACCTCACGGCCCTCCACCTGACCGGCCGCGACCAGACACGAACAGACCGGCACCCCGTCGAGCCGGACGGTGCAGGAACCGCACTCACCCTGCTCGCAGGCGTTCTTGGAGCCCGGCAGGCCCATGCGCTCGCGCAGCACATACAGAAGGGACTCGCCCTCCCAGACGTCGTCCGCTTCCTGCTGACGGCCGTTGACCGTGAAGTTCACGCGCATTATGCGACTCCCTCAATGCTGCGGCCCTTGCCGCGGTACGACTCCCAGGTCCAGCCGAGCGTGCGGCGGGCCATGATGCCGACGGCGTGACGGCGGTAGCTCGCCGTGCCGCGCACATCGTCGATCGGGTTGGCGGCACCGGAGGCGAGCTCCGCGAACTGCTTGGCGATCGAGGGGGTGATGATCTTCTTGCTCTCCCAGAAGCCGCCCTCTTCGAGGGCCGCGTTCAGGAACTCCTCGGCCGTCTTCGCCCGGATCGGGGTCGGCGCGGCGGAGCCGATGCCGGTCCGCACGGTCCGGGTCTCGGGGTGCAGCGCGATGCCGAAGGCGCACACGGCGATGACCATGGCGTTGCGGGTGCCGACCTTGGAGTACTGCTGCGGGCCGTCCGCCTTCTTGATGTGGACGGCCCTGATCAGCTCGTCCGCGGCCAGCGCGTTGCGCTTCACGCCGGTGTAGAAGTCGTCGATCGGGATCAGGCGCGAGCCGCGCACCGACTCCGCCTCGACCTCGCAGTCGGCGGCGAGCAGCGCCGGGTGGGCGTCGCCGGCCGGGGACGCCGTGCCGAGGTTGCCGCCGACGCCGCCGCGGTTGCGGATCTGCGGGGACGCGACCGTGTGCGAGGCGAGCGCCAGGCCGGGAAGCTCCGTGCGCAGCTCCTCCATGATCTGCGTGTACGGGACGGAGGCACCGAGCCGGACCGTCTCCTCGCCCACCTCCCAGTCGCGCAGCTCGCCGATGCGGTTGAGGTCGAGCAGGTACTCGGGACGACGGTGGTCGAAGTTGATCTCGACCATCACGTCGGTGCCACCCGCAATCGGCACAGCCGTGGGGTGCTCGGCCTTGGCGGCGAGCGCCTCCTCCCAGCTGGCGGGGCGAAGGAAGTCCATGAGGCTCTCTTCTTCGTGTCGAGGGTCGTTCGCTGCGAGGGATTCCGTATCGGCCACTCGGGCCGTTCGTCCCTCGACTGCTCGTTCATCTGCTGTTAACGCGGAGTGGGGCAAGTACACCGCCCGGTCCTCCGATGGGGTCAGTCACCGAAACCATGAAGGAGTTGGCTGGCCAAGCCGCGCGTCTTGTAGATTCGTATGAAGAACGGGTCTCAGTAACCTCGCGGAATCCCCCCGGAAACCGCGGACACCCGGCGGCACAGGGCCCCGGCCCTGCAGAGCCCTCCTGCCTGTACACCACTTTCGAGACAGATCGGCGGCGACGACACCATGCGGCTGCGCGCACTCCTGGACACCGACGCGCTGGGCCTGCGGCTGCTCGGCGGCGAGGACGAGCTGGACCGCACCGTGCGCGGTGTGATGACCACGGACCTGCGGGACCCCAGCCGCTATCTGGCGGGCGGCGAGCTGGTCCTCACCGGGCTCGCCTGGCGCCGCGACGCCTCGGACACCGAACCCTTCGTCCGCATCCTCGCGAGCGCGGGGGTGGCGGCGCTGGCGGCCGGTGAGGCCGAGCTGGGCGATGTCCCCGCCGACATCGTCGAGGCCTGCGCCCGCCACCGTCTGCCGCTCTTCGCGGTCAACGAATCCGTGGCCTTCGCGACCATCACCGAACACGTCGTACGTCAGGTCTCCGGCGAGCGCGCCGGGGACCTGGCGGCCGTGGTGGACCGGCACCGCCGCCTGATGACCTCGGGCCCGGCGGGCGGCGGCCCCGACGTCGTACTCGACCTGCTCGGCACCGACCTGGACCTGCGGGCCTGGGTGCTCTCCCCCGCCGGGCGCCCCATCGCCGGGTCGGGCGCGGACGGCACGGCCCTGTCCGGGCCCGTCTGCGCGCGGCTGGCCGGGGAGCACCTGGCGGCCACGCGCACCGGGCGGCGCGGCCCGCACCGCGTGGCGGTGGACGGGGTGACGTACTCGCTGTTCCCCGTTCGGCCCAGCGGCCGCGGAGCGGGCGGCGCCGCGCGCGACGTGCGCGAGACGCTGCTCTCCGACTGGGTGCTCGCCGTGGAGGCCGACGCGGGCGACTGGCCCGAGGAGCGGCTGGACCTGCTCCAGGGCGTCACGCAGCTGATCGCGGTGGAGCGGGACCGCCGCGACGCCGCCCGCACGGTGCGGCGCCGCCTGGCCCAGGAGGTCCTGGAGCTGGTGCAGACCGGCGCGGCACCGGCGGAGATCGCGGCGCGGCTGCGGGTCGCGGCGCCCGTGCTGCTGCCGGGGCTCGGCGCGGCCCCGCACTGGCAGGTCGTGGTGGCCCGCGTGGAGTGGGAGGGCGGCGACATCGCGGGCGGCCCGGTGGCCCAGTCGCTCCTGGAGGAGATCCTCGTCGACCCCCTCTCCTCCGGACCGGAGCCCTCCGACCGGATCGCGGTCGCCCACACCGGCGACGAGGCCATCGCGCTGCTGCCGCTCCCCGCGGTCTCGGCGGAGCACGACGGCTCGGAGACGGGCCTGCTCGCCGACGCGCTCCTGGAGTCGGTACGCGACCCGCTGTCCGCGGGTCTCGACGGCGACGGCCGCCTCACGCTGGGCGTCAGCGCGTCCGTCCACTCGGCGGAGGGGCTGCGCGGCGCCCTCGAAGAGGCGCGGCACGCCCGCCGGGTCGCCGCCGCCCGCCCCGGCCGCGTCTGCGCGGCCGGCCACCAGGAGCTGGCCTCGCACGTCCTGCTGCTGCCGTTCGTGCCGGACGACGTGCGCCGGGCGTTCACGGCCCGTCTCCTGGACCCGCTGCGGGAGTACGACCAGCGCCACCGGGCGGAGCTGATCCCGACCCTGGAGGCGTTCCTCGACTGCGACGGCTCGTGGACGCGCTGCGCGGCGCGGCTGCACCTCCACGTCAACACGTTGCGCTACCGCGTGGGCCGTATCGAGCAGTTGACGAGCCGTGACCTCTCGCGCCTGGAGGACAAGCTCGACTTCTTCCTCGCGCTGCGGATGAGCTGAGGAAATCGGGCGGGGGCCGGACGGGACCGACGGAACACCGGTCGGCCGGGCGCCCTCCCCGGGCCCGCCCTTTGTGAATTCTTTCACCCAGCCTCTTGGCCGGACACCGCCATCCATGCTGAGATGCGCCCACGACTCAACAGCTCAATGGTGTGCTCGGGGAGGGCAACGTGGCGCATACCGCCATGTCTGGTACCGGAACGATTGCAGGGGACGATCCACTCCAGACCGCGGTATGGCGGCTGCGCTCGCGCGGCTGCTGGACCGACGCGGCCGCGCTGCTCGCCTCGCGGGCCGGGGCGGCGCCGGCGCTCCAGCGGGCGGCGCTGCTCGTCGAGCGCTGCCTGTTCACCGGGGACGGCTGGGCCGAGGCCGAGGACGGGCTGCGGACCGCGGAGGCGCTGGCCGAGGACGACGACGACCGCGGGGCGGCGGCCTGCGAGCGGGGCCACCTCGCGTACGCCTCCACGGTGTTGGGGGTACGCGACCGGGCCGACGAGGCACGTACGGCGCTCGGCAGGGCGGCCGCGCTGCTCGCCCCCAACGCGGCGGGCCGGCCCCTTCTCGACTTCCGCCGGGGGCTGATCGCCGAGCACGTCGCCGACTCGCCGCAGGCCGCGAAGGCGGCGTACCGGCGGGCGCACGCGGGGGCCACCGCGCGCGCCGACTCCCTTCTCCTGTCCTTCACTTGGCGGCACCTGGCCGGACTCGCCCTGCGGGACGGGGAGTTGGCGGAGGCGCGGCACGGTTTCGCGGAGTCGCTGCGGCTCCGTGAGGAACTGGGCTACCTCGTGGGCACGGCGCCGGCGCTCGCCGCGCTCGCCGACGCGGAGCCGGAGCCGGAGGCCGGCCGCCTCCGCGCCGAGGCCGCCCGCCTCTTCCGCCTCCTGGGCGGAGTCCCCACTTGGCTCTCGCCCCACCTCACACCCGCGACCTAGGCCCGTCCGCCTCGGGCCCAACCCGGGCAACGGGCGGGTGGGTGGGAAACATCCGCCGCGTAGCGGCGGGCCAGGACACCCCCACCGGATGTCGCAAAAAGGTCAGGCCCCCGTGAAGTGTTCGCGGGCCAACGCGGAGACCACCGGCAGGTCCTGATCGACCAGCGCCTGAAGGAGCGCCATATGCTCCGCCGCGTCCGCGACGAGATCCGCCCGTCGGCCCGGGACGGGACCACTGACGAGGGGCCACTGCGCCCGCCGGTGCAGGTCATCCGCGACCCGCACCAACTGCCGGTTGCCGGAGAGCGAGAGCACCGCGCCGTGAAAGGCGCGATCGGCCTCGGCGTAGCGCGCGAGGTCGCCGCCGGCCGCCGCCAGCACCGTCGCCTCGGCCAGCGGCGACAGCTCGGTCCAGCGCTCCGGCGGCACCGTACGGGCGAGCCTCAGCATGACCGGCACCTCGATCAGTGCCCGCACCTCCGCAAGCTCCGCCAGCTCCCGCGCACCCCGCTCGACGACCCGGAAGCCACGGTTGGGGACGACCTCCACCGCGCCCTCGATCGCCAGCTGCTGCATCGCCTCGCGCACGGGCGTCGCGGAGACGCCGAAGCGCTCGCCGAGCACCGGCGCCGAGTACACCTCGCCGGGCGTGAGCTCGCCGCCCACGAGCGCGGCCCGCAGCGCGTCGAGGATCTGCCCGCGTACGGAGTTCCGCCGTACCGTCCGACGCGGCGCCTGCTCCGGCACCCGGACGGGCGGCGCCCCGGCGGAGGGCTCCGCCGCACGCCCTCCGCTCTGCCCCACGACGTCCACCCGTGCCCGCTCCGCCCCGCTTGCGACTGCTGTGAAAGGTACGAGAGGCACCATAGGCGGACAGGACCGCGGTTGAAACCTCGATCACGTCGGGTAAGGTAAGGCTTACCTGCAATCGATCGCGATTCGGTGGTCCCCGCATGTCCGTCCCCACCTTGGCCGCGCCCGCACAGAGCGTCTCCAGCGCCGTAGCGGACTCCTACGCCCGCCTCAACGAGGTGTTCCCAGGACTGCGCATCACCGAGCTGAGCGCCGGGGAAGAGACCCCCCGGGACAGCGGCTGGGTCACCGCCGACCGGCTCGCGGAGGGCGGGGCCGACCTCGACGCTTTCCTCGCGTGGGACGACGCGCAGGTCCTGAAGGACTACGGCACCCGGGCGCGCCCCGACGTGGTGGCGAGCTTCGGACTGCACCGCTACGCCTGGCCGGCCACCCTGCTCATCACGGTCCCGTGGTTCCTGCACCGCCGCGTCCCCCGCTTCCCGGTGGCGAACGTCTCCTTCCAGCGCACCCTCGGCCGGATGGCCGTACGCGCGGACGGTTTCGCCTGTCTGCCGGGCGACCCGGCCGCCGCACTGCCCGGCGCCCGCGTCGTGGCGGACGAGGAGGCGCTGCGCGCGGAGGTGCGGGCGGCGGTCGCCGACCATCTGGGCCCGCTCCTGGAGGGCTTCGGCCCCCGGATGCGGCGCCGTTCGCGCGCCCTGTGGAGCGTGGCGACCGACGAGATCGTCGAGGGCCTCTGGTACATCGCGCACCTCCTCGGCGAGGAGCGTCGCGCGATGACGGAGCTGGAGCGGCTGCTGCCCGGCGCCACGAAGCCGTACGTGGGCACGGCCGGTTTCCGCGAGCTGACGGGGCCGAACGGCGAGTCGCTGCCGACCCGCGACCGGGCGAGCTGCTGCATGTTCTACACCCTGCGCCCCGAGGACACCTGCGTCACCTGCCCCCGCACCTGTGACACGGAACGCGTCGCACGGCTGAGCGCCACCGCCGCCACTTCCGGCTGAACCACCCCTTCGGTGCACAGTTAATCGAACTCGACAGCCATTCCCCCGCAGTCAGTTCGAGCAAAAACGCGTTCCGCGCGCTGTCTCTCACCCCCTTGGCGTTCTCTTGCCCGGAAACCCTCCTGAGGGCCGTCCGGATCGGGTCACTATGGCGCCCGAAACGCCCTACCGCGACGCAAGGGACCCCCGATGAGACTGACCGACATATCGCTGGACTGGCTGCTCCCCGGCGGCGTCCTGCTCCTGGGCGTGCTGGTGGCGGTGGCGGTGCTGACGCGCGGCAAGCGAGGCCACCCCAAGGCGGCGAAGTCCGCCGCCGGTGACGATTCGTGGGAACGCAACGAGGAGCGCCGCAGGCGCAAGGAAGCCATCTACGGCACCGCGTCCTACGTGCTGTTGTTCTGCTGTGCGGCGGTCGCCGCCGCGCTCTCCTTCCACGGCCTGGTCGGCTTCGGCCGGCAGAACCTCAGCCTCTCCGGCGGCTGGGAGTACCTCGTCCCGTTCGGCCTCGACGGCGCCGCCATGTTCTGCTCCGTCCTCGCCGTGCGCGAGGCCAGCCACGGCGACGCGGCGCTCGGCTCGCGCCTGCTCGTGTGGACGTTCGCCGGAGCCGCGGCCTGGTTCAACTGGGTGCACGCGCCCAGGGGCCTCGGCCACGCGGGCGCCCCGCAGTTCTTCGCCGGGATGTCGCTGTCGGCGGCGGTCCTCTTCGACCGCGCGCTGAAGCAGACCCGCCGGGCGGCGCTGCGCGAGCAGGGTCTGGTGCCGCGTCCGCTGCCGCAGATCCGTATCGTGCGGTGGCTGCGCGCGCCCCGGGAGACCTTCGGCGCCTGGTCGCTGATGCTCCTCGAAGGCGTACGCACTTTGGACGAGGCCGTCGAGGAGGTGCGGGAGGACCGCCGCGAGAAGGAGCGCACCCGGCTGCACCGGCGCGACCGGGAGAAGCTGGAGCGCGCCCGGCTCAAGGCGATCAGCCGCGGCCACCGGGGCTACAACCGGGGCGGCCGACAGGTCGACGTGCAGGCCGTCTCCACGGCCGCCGGGTCCGCGCAGGTCGGCGCGGACCCTGTCATAGCCGCGTCGGAACAGCTGCCGTCGGGCGCCCGGCCCTCCCTCCAGGCCGTGGGGAGCGACGGTGACGAGCGGATCACTCCCGTCACCGTCGACCTCACGGCGGAGGACGACACCCAGGCCCTGCCCCGGCTCGACTCGCTGGAACAGAAGCTGAAGAACCTGGAGCAGCAGTTCGGCTGATCGCTGCGGACACGTCATCGCGGACAGGCGGGGGTGGCGGCAGCGTTCACGCCATGCCGCCGCCGTTCAGCTCGAACCACACCGCCTTTCCCACCCCGTGCGCGCGCACGCCCCACGCGTCGGCGAGGGACTGCACCAGGATCAGGCCCCTGCCGTTCGTACCGTCGTCGGCGTTCGGTACGCGCGGCTGGGGGCGGCGCCCCACGAAGTCCCGCACCTCGACGCGCAGGCCGCGCGGTCCGAGGGTCGCGGTGACGATCGCGTCGTGGTCGGTGTGCACCAGTGCGTTGGTGACGAGTTCGCTGGTGAGCAGCTCGGCTATGTCGGCCCGTGCCGGTTTTCCCCAGCGCCTCAAGAATTCCCTCAGGGCGCCCCTGACCTCGGGCACCGCCGACAGATCGGCCCTCCCCAGTCTGCGCCTGAGCTGGGCCCGGTCCGGTTCGGCCGGCGCCCCCTCGGCGATCTCGTCTCGTACGTTCTGCGAAGAGGCCCCGATTCCCCCGGGGCCGCCTCCACGTGACTGCCTCGTCATGACCCCCGCCCACAAAGCGATGACCTTGCCTCCCTGCTCGAACAACTTCACGGAATGCATGCCCCGGCCCACAGACGGCACTCCTGTCGAATCGTCAACCAATGCCAGGGGTGTGCCGAAGACCTGGGGGGAAGTGAAGCGGTGGACCCCCGCCACCGACCGTTCCGAGGAGCCCGAGTGCACGACGACAGACTGCTGGTGGAAGGCCGCCTGGAACGGGCGCTGCGCCAGTTCATCCGCCCCGCCCAGTACCCGCACAGGGCGCCGCTCGCGCTCTCCGTCTGGCACGCGCCGGGCGAGCCGGTGCCCGTCTCGGCCGCTCTGGAAGCGTCGTACGAACCCTTCGAGACCGGCACGGACTGGGGAAGTCCCTGGTCGACCAGCTGGTTCCGCCTCCAGGGGCGGGTGCCCGATGAGTGGCGGGGCCGCCGGGTCGAGGTGGTCGTCGACCCCGGCTTCACGGGGGACGGGCCGGGGTTCCAGGCGGAGGGTCTGGTGTACGACGCGGCGGGCGTGCCGCTGAAAGGAGTTCACCCGCGCAATCGGCATATTCCGGTGGCCTCCCCCGCGCGGGGTGGTGAGCCGGTGCACCTACTCCTGGAAGCGGCGGCCAATCCCGCCGTTCTGCACGACTTCGTGCCGACGCCGCTGGGCGACGTACTGACCGCGGGTACTGGGCCGATCTACCGATTCGCGTCTGCCGATCTCGCCGTACTCGATGAGGACGTCTGGCGGTTGGTCCTGGACATCGAGGTCCTGTCCGAGCTCATGGCAGAACTGGACGCCGACCGTCCGCGTCGCCACGAGATCCTGCGGGCCCTTGAGGACATGCTCGACGCGCTCGATCTGCACGACGTGCCGGGCACGGCCGCCGCGGGGCGCGGGGCGCTCGCCGAAGTCCTCGCGAAGCCCGCGCACGCGAGCGCGCACCGGGTGTCGGCGGCCGGTCACGCGCACATCGACTCGGCGTGGCTGTGGCCCCTGCGCGAGACGGTGCGCAAGGCGTCGCGGACCTTTGCCAATGTGACGGCTCTGGCCGAGGAGTATCCGGAGCTGGTCTTCGCCTGCTCGCAGGCCCAGCAGTACGCGTGGGTGAAGGAGCACCAGCCGCACATCTGGGAGCGGATCAAGAAGGCGGTGGCGGACGGCACCTGGGCGCCGGTGGGCTCGATGTGGGTCGAGTCGGACGCCAACATGCCGGGCGGCGAGGCGCTCGCGCGGCAGATCACGCACGGCATGCGGTTCTTCCGGGAGGAGCTCGGCGTCGAGACGGAGGAGATCTGGCTGCCGGACTCCTTCGGATACACCGCGGCCTTCCCGCAGTTGGCGAAGCTCGCGGGCATCAGGTGGTTCCTCACCCAGAAGCTGAGCTGGAACCAGTCCAACAAGATGCCGCACCACACCTTCTGGTGGGAGGGCATCGACGGCACCCGGGTCTTCACCCACTTCCCGCCCGTCGACACGTACAACTCACAGTTCCACGGGGCCGAACTCGCCCATGCCGAGCGGAACTTCGCCGACAAGGGCCGGGCGAGCCGCTCCCTGGTGCCGTTCGGCTGGGGCGACGGCGGGGGCGGGCCCACCCGCGAGATGATGGAGCGGGCGCGGCGCCTGAAGTCCCTGGAGGGCTCGCCGCGCGTCGAGATCGAGCGGCCTTCGGCGTTCTTCGCGGCGGCCGAAGAGGAGTACGGCGCCAACGCCCCCGTCTGGTCCGGCGAGCTGTATCTGGAGCTGCACCGTGCGACGTACACCACCCAGGCGGCGACCAAGCGCGGCAACCGCCGCAGCGAACACGCCCTGCGGGAGGCGGAGTTGTGGTGCACGGCGGCGGCGGTGCGCGATCCGGCGTACGTCTATCCGTACGACACACTGGACCGCCTGTGGAAGACGGTCCTGCTGCACCAGTTCCACGACATCCTGCCGGGCTCGTCGATCGCCTGGGTGCACCGCGAGGCGCGGGAGACGTACGAGCGTGTCCTGGCCGAGCTGGACGGGCTGACCACGTCGGCCGTACGTTCTCTCGGCGCGGGCGGGCCCGCCGTGCTGAACGCCTCGCCGTACGCCCGTAGCGAGGTCGTGGACAGCGGTGACGGCACGCTGGTGCGCGTCGACGTCCCCGCGCTCGGGACGCGGAGCCTGGACAGTGCCGGGACGCCGGGCCCGGGAGTGGCCGCGCACACGACCGGCGACACGATCCTGCTGACCAACGAGCACCTGAGCGTGACCATCGACGCCGCCGGGCTGCTGACCTCCGTGAAGGATCTGGACGCGGGCCGCGAGGTCCTCGCGGCCCCCGGCAACCTCCTCCAGCTGCACCCCGACCACCCCACGCACTACGACGCCTGGGACCTCGACCGGCACTACCGGCACCGGCACACCGACCTCACGGACGCCGAGTCGGTCGAGCTGGTGGAGGAGGGCCCGCTGCGGGTGGCGGTGCGCGTCACGCGCGCGTTCGGGGCGTCGCGGATCACCCAGGAGATCCGGCTCGCGGCGGGCGGCAGGCGCGTCGACGTCGTCACGGACGTCGACTGGCGGGAGTCGGAGAAGGTGCTCAAGGCCGCCTTCCCGCTGGACGTGCACGCCGAACGGTCCGCCGCCGAAATCCAGTTCGGCCATGTGCACCGGCCCACGCACGCCAACACCGGGTGGGACGCGGCGCGTTACGAGATCTGCGCGCACCGCTGGCTGCGGGTGGCCGAGGAGGGGTACGGCGTCGCGGTCCTCAACGACGCGACGTACGGCCATGACGTGACGCGCGAGGAGCACGGCGGCGCCCTCGGCACCACGGTGCGCCTGACGCTGCTGCGGGCCCCGCACAGCCCGGACCCGGAGACCGACCGGGGCACGCACCGCTTTACGTACGCGCTGCTGCCCGGCGGCACGCCGGGTGACGCGGTCGCGGAGGGGCTGGCACTCAATCTGCCGCTGCGGGTCGCCGACGCGCCCGTCCTCGCGCCGCTGGTGAGCGTCGACCATCCGGCGGTCACCGTCGAGTCGGTGAAGCTCGCCGACGACCGGAGCGGCGATGTCGTCGTACGGCTCTACGAGTCGCGCGGCGGCCGGGCCGCGGCCACGCTCAGCACGTCGTTCCCGGTGGCGCGGGCCGAGCTGACCGACCTCTTGGAGCGGCCGCTCCGGGAGGCGGAGACGGGCGAGGCCGGTCTGCGGCTGGCGCTGCGGCCGTTCCAGATCGTGACGCTGCGGCTGCGGCCCGCCTGAGCCCGTCCGCGTGCCGGGGCCCGGGTCAGGGTCAGGGTTACGGCCTCGGGGTTACGGCCTCGGCACGTTCCGCAGGTTCGAGCGGGCCATCTGCACCATCCTGCCCACCCCGCCGTCCAGCACGATCTTGCTGGCGGAGAGCGCGAAACCGGTCACCATGTCCGAGCTGATCTTGGGCGGGATGGAGAGGGCGTTCGGGTCGGTGACGATGTCGACCAGGGCCGGACCCTTGTGCGCGAAGGCGTCCCTCAGGGCGCCCGCGAGCTGCTTGGGCTTCTCCACGCGGACGCCGTACGCCCCGGCGGCGCGGGCGACGGCGGCGAAGTCGGGGTTGTGGTTCGCCGTGCCGTACGAGGGCAGCCCGGCCACCATCATCTCCAACTCCACCATGCCGAGGGAGGAGTTGTTGAAGAGGACGACCTTCACCGGCAGATCGTGCTGGACGAGGCTGAGGAAGTCGCCCATCAGCATCGAGAAGCCGCCGTCGCCCGACATCGAGACGACCTGGCGTCCGCGGTCGGCGAACTGGGCGCCGATCGCCTGCGGCAGGGCGTTGGCCATCGAGCCGTGGCTGAACGAACCGATGATGCGGCGCCTGCCGTTGGGGGTGAGATAGCGGGCCGCCCAGACGTTGCACATGCCGGTGTCGACGGTGAAGACGGCGTCGTCCGCCGCGAGTTCGTCGAGGACCGAGGCGACGTACTCCGGGTGGATCGGGATGTGCTTGTCGACCTTGCGGGTGTACGCCTTGACGACGCCTTCGAGGGCGTCCGCGTGCTTCTTGAGCATTTTGTCGAGGAACTTGCGGTTCGTCTTGGGCGAGACGCGCGGGGTCAGACAGCGCAAGGTCTCGCGTACGTCGCCCCAGACCGCGAGGTCGAGCTTCGAGCGGCGCCCGAGGTTCTCGGGGCGCACATCGACCTGGGCGATCTTCACATCGTCCGGCAGGAAGGCGTTGTACGGGAAGTCCGTGCCGAGCAGGATCAGCAGATCGCACTCGTGGGTGGCCTCGTACGCGGCGCCGTAGCCGAGCAGGCCGCTCATGCCGACGTCGAACGGATTGTCGTACTGGATCCACTCCTTGCCCCGCAGCGCGTGGCCCACCGGGGACTTGATCTTCTCGGCGAACTCCATCACCTCGGAGTGGGCGCCCTTGGTGCCGCTGCCGCAGAAGAGGGTGACCTTGTCGGCGTCGTCGATCATCGCCGCGAGCCTCTCGATCTCCTCGTCGCCGGGGCGCACGGTGGGGCGGGAGGTCACCAGGGCGGTCTCGGCGGCCTTGGCCGGGGCCTCCTCGGAGGCGACGTCGCCGGGCAGCGAGACGACGCCGACACCGGACTGGCCGACGGCGTGCTGGATGGCGGTCTGGAGCAGCCGGGGCATCTGCTTGGGGCTGGAGATCAGCTCGCAGTAGTGACTGCACTCCTGGAAGAGCCGGTCGGGGTGGGTCTCCTGGAAGAAGCCGAGGCCGATCTCGCTGGAGGGGATCTGCGAGGCGAGGGCGATGACGGGGGCCATGGAGCGGTGCGCGTCGTACAGGCCGTTGATGAGGTGGAGGTTGCCCGGGCCGCAGGAGCCCGCGCAGGCGGCCAGCCTGCCGGTGATCTGGGCCTCGGCGCCGGCCGCGAAGGCGGCGGTCTCCTCGTGCCGCACCTGGACCCAGTCGATCCCCTTCGTGCGCCGGATGGCGTCCACGACCGGGTTGAGACTGTCGCCGACGACTCCGTACAGGCGCTGCACGCCCGCGCGGACGAGGATGTCGACGAACTGCTCGGCGACGTTCTGCTTGGCCATGCGGTACGCACCTCTTCACCCTGGGAACCGGAACCTCTGGTCCATGAATTCACAGGTGCGGCGGTCATGCCTCCCAGACCGCGGCGGCCGTACGGTCGTCGGCGTACCCCTTGACCCTGACCTGGACGTCGGCCAGGAAGGCGGCGAGCCCCGGCGGACCGCTCTTCTCCCACCGGCGGGTGAGGTGTCCGGCCAGCTCGGGCTCGCCGCGCAGCGGTTCCGCGAGGCCGCCGCTGCACAGCAGGAGCGTGTCACCCGGCCGGGCGACCGAGGCCCGGAAGCGGAACGGGTCGCGGGGTGGTTCCGGCGCCGGTTCGTAGGGGCTCGGGGGTGTGGTGATGCCCAGGTCCATGGTGAGGTGGTCGCCCGCCGGGGTCCGGGGCGGCGGGGAGCCGAAGCCGACCACGGCGTCGCCCGTGGCGTCGGCGACGCGGGGCTCG
Source organism: Streptomyces sp. NPDC003379 (assembly GCF_053589195.1). Taxonomy (NCBI): domain Bacteria; kingdom Bacillati; phylum Actinomycetota; class Actinomycetes; order Kitasatosporales; family Streptomycetaceae; genus Streptomyces; species Streptomyces sp. NPDC003379. The sequence goes on from NZ_JBSFRK010000001.1 coordinate 58,352, forward strand.
ATGTCCTGCCACTCGCCGTCACGCAGCCGGAAGAGGCCGCCCGCGCCGACGCCGAAGAAGACCCGCGTACGGCACTGGGGGTCGGCGGGCAGCAGCAGGCAGCGCAGGGCGGCGGCGTACTCGTCCGGGCGCAGTCCCAGGTCGGCGGCGTGGGCGCGGAGCCTGCCGAGGCTGCGGTCGATGAGGCGGTGCAGGCCCGACTTCAGGTCGCCGCGGCGGGCGGCCCTGATGTCCTGCGCGAGCCGCTGGTGGCTGCGCCCCACGGCCCGGCCGATCCACTCGCACGCCTCGGCGGCCGCGCGGTGCGCTCCCGGCGCGGCGCGGGCACCGGTGGCCACGGCGACCAGCAGCAGCGCGTTCTCGCCGGTGCCGAAGCGGGCGGTGAGCAGGGAGTCGCGGCGCTGTTCGCCGCGGTAGCGGGCGGAGTCGCCGCGCATGGAGGCCGCGCGCAGGGTGGAGGCGCCGTACCGCGCCCCGTCGAGGACGGTGTCCGCGACGAGGTCGCCGAGGTCGTCGGGGTCGGCGGCGGGCAGGACGGTGGGGTCGGGCTCGTAGGTGGGCGGTCCGTCACCCACGTACGCGACACCGGCGGGGGCGGGCGGCCCGCCCGGCGGTGCGGCGGCCTCCTCGGGCCCATACGGATCGGCCTCGTGGGCGGCGGGTCCCGCCCCCGGAACGCCGGGCGCGTACTGACGCGGGACAGCGCCCTGCGGCGGGATCGCGCCCTGCGGCCCTGGTCCGGAGGGGAGTCCTTCCTTCACCGTGTCCGCCGCCGAGGCGAACCTGTCGTCGAGGGTGTCCGGTGCGGGCGCCGGGCCCGTGTCCTGTGTGGCGTCGTCATACAGCTGCCCCCACCAGTCGTCATCGCGACCGGTGCGCCTCTCCCCCTGCTGGCTCATGCCCCTAATTTTCCACCGCGGGGGCCGTACGAAAACGGTGCATCCGGAAATTCCGACCATCTGACTACGGTCCCGGGCATGCCGGGAGCCGCCGGGCGGGCCCACCCCCCACAGGAGGACCGCCCGGCGGCGTCCGGGTGGCCGGCGCACGTCGTACCCGGCCTGTACCCGCGTGCCCCGTGGCGCCGAGGTCAATCCGGCAGGGGCGGCCGCGGTCGGTGCCGCGGTGGCGTCACCTTGTCGTCGGGGGAGCGAGGTGCGGGGATGATGTCCTGGGGCGGGTTCACGCCGTGGCTGTTTCCCGCCATGGTGCCGTCGGAACGGAGCTTCGGGGAGGGGCGTCGCCGCATGCTGGCAGCGATAGGTCTGGACGAGACGCACGAGTCGGCGTATCGGGCGCTGGTGTCGGTGGGCGCCGCCGACGTGTCCGACCTCGCCCGCAGACTCACCCTCGGAGAGCCCGAGACCGAGCGGGCGCTGCGCCGCCTGGAGCGGCACGGTCTGGCCGCGCAGGCCTCCGGCAGGGCGGGCCGCTGGGTGGCCGCGCCGCCCGGCGTCGCGCTCGGCGCGCTGCTCACCCAGCGGCGGCACGAGCTGGAGAAGGCGGAGCTGGCGGCGACCCTGCTCGCCGAGGAGTACCGCGCGCAGGCCACCGAGCCCACCGTCCACGACCTGGTCGAGGTGGTCACGGGGGCGGCCGCCGTCTCGCAGCGCTTCCTCCAGTTGCAGCTGGGGGCGAGCGACGAGGTGTGCGCGCTGGTGACCGGCAGCCCCGTCGCGATCACCGGCATGGAGAACAGCGCCGAGGAGCAGGCCGCGGACCGGGGCGTCAGCTACCGCGTGGTGGTCGAGCGTACGGTCCTCGACCTGCCGACCGGTCTGATCGAGCTGTCGACGGCGCTCGGCCGCGACGAGCAGGTGCGGGTGGTGGACCGCGTCCCGACCAAGCTGGTGATCGCCGACGGCTCGCTCGCGATGGTCCCGCTCACCTCGCGGACGGCGGAGCCCGCCGCGCTCGTCGTGCACGCCAGCGGACTGCTCGAATCGCTGACGGGCCTCTTCGAGGCGGTCTGGCGGGAGGCGCTGCCGCTGCGCCTCGGCGAGGACGGCGGCACGGTCCGCGAGGAGGCGCCCGAGGGCCCGGACGGAACGGACCTGGAAATCCTCTCGCTGCTCCTCGCGGGCCTGACCGACGCGAGCGTCGCCAAGCAGCTGGACCTGGGGCTCCGTACGGTGCAGCGCCGGGTGAAGCGGCTGATGGAGCTGACCGGCGTCACGACGCGGCTCCAGCTCGGCTGGCACGCGTACGAACGGGACTGGGTCGCGCGCCGCCCCCGCGCTGACTAATCTGACCTGCGGTTTCGCCGGATCTGCTGCACTCTGGGCAGATGGGAGTGTGGGAACTCCTGCTGGTCGGCGTGGTGATGCTGCTCGGCCTGTGCGGAGTGCTGGTGCCCGGAGTGCCGGGGCCGTGGCTGGTGTGGGCCGCGGTCCTGTGGTGGGCGCTGCAGGACCCGAGGGGGCTCGCCTGGGGCGTCCTCGTCGGCGCGTCCGTCGTGCTGCTCGTGGCGCAGGCGGTGCGCTGGCAGCTGCCGCCCCGCAGGCTGCGGGAGAGCGGCGCCACGCGCCGGATGGCCGCCTTCGCCGGGGCCGGGGCGCTGCTGGGCTTCTGCGTGGTGCCGGTGATCGGCGCGATCCCCGGCTTCGTCGCCGGTATCTACACCGGGGAGCGGCTGCGGCTCGGCGGCCGCGGCGAGGCGGTGGCGGCGACGCGGACGGCCATGCGGATGGGCGGCACGAGCGTCCTGACGGAGCTCTTCGCGTGCCTGCTGATTCTCGGGGCGTGGCTGGGGGCGGTCTTCTGGGGCTAGGTCGTAGGGCCTTGGCCGGCGCTGACGTGAACGTGGCACATCCGCGTCGGCGGGCCGCATACGCGTGCGAGGCTCGCCGCATGACCGAATTCAGCGAAGCCGAGCGCGCGTACCTCAAGTCCCAGCGCCTGGGGCGGATGGCCACGGTCGACCCCAAGGGCCAGCCGCAGGCGAACCCCGTCGGCTTCTTCCCGCAGGACGACGGCACGATCCTCGTCGGGGGCCATGCTCTCGGCACCACCAAGAAGTGGCGAAACCTCCAGGCGAACCCGAAGGTGTCCCTCGTCGTCGACGACGTGGTGAGCCTGAGGCCGTGGCAGGTGCGGGGCATCGACATCCGCGGCGAGGCCGAACTGCTCAACGGTCCCCACGAGTTGGGGCCCGGCTTCAGCGAGGAGCTGATCCGTATCCATCCGAGGCGGATCCACAGCTGGGGGCTCGACGCGGGCTGAGTCCCGGGGCCCGCTCCGCCCGCAGGTGGCGCAGGGCGTACGAGCGCCAAGGGCGCCAGGCGTCACGGACCGGTTCCGGTTCACCGGGCGCGGCCACGTCCGGGTCGCCGAGCGCCCGCATCCTGATCAGCGCGGCCGTCCTCGCGCCCAGACGGGGCAGGGCGAGCAGCGCCGCCTCGGCGTCGTCCCGGTCCGCCCCCGCGTCCAGGCGCAGCACACCGTCGGCGAGCGCCGTCGCCAGCGCGCCGAGCGGGCCGGGCTCGGCGGCCAGTTGGGAGGGTCCGGGGAAGACGTGGGTGAGGCGCCCGCACGCGGCGTCCAGCACCTTGCCGTGCCGCTCCACGAGCCGTTCGGCGCCGGCCCGCCCCACGAGCGCGCGTACCGCGAACTCCTCCGGGTCGGCCGCGCCCGGCGAGCGCAGCCCGGGCCGGGCGGCGACGAGCGGGGCGAGCCGGGGGTCGGCGCCGAGCCGGTCGTCCACGGCGTACGGATCGGCGTCGAGGTCGAAGAGGCGGCGCAGACGCTGCACGGCCGTGGTGAGGTCCCGCAGGTCGGTGAGGTGCAGCCGGGCGTCGAGCCAGCCGCCGCGGCGCACGGCCTGGGCGCTCGAACCGCCGCCCGCCGTGGCCGGGGAACGCGCCTCCTCGACGGCCACGATGGCCGTCCCGTACGGCAGTCGGAGCGTACGCCGGTATGTGCGGGCGCCGCGCTCGCCGGTGACCTCCTCGATGCCGTGGACCGTCTCGTCCGCGAGCAGGTCGAAGACCGGAGCGGCCTGGTAGGGGCCCCGGTGGGCGAGGCGCAGCGGGATGCCGGCGGCGGGCGTGGCCCGCGCCGCGCCGCGCTTGGGGGCGGCGGCGCGCAGGGCGGTCGGCGTGAGCGCGTACACGGCCTTGATGGTGTCGTTGAACTGCCGGACGCTGGCGAACCCGGCGGCGAACGCGATCTCCGTCACCGGCAGATCCGTGGTCTGCAACAGGACGCGCGCGGTGTGCGCCCGCTGGGCGCGGGCCAGCGCGACCGGGCCCGCGCCCAGCTCCGCGGTGAGCTGGCGCTGCACCTGCCGGGCGCTGTAGCCGAGCCGCACGGCGAGCCCGGGGACGCCCTCGCGGTCGACGACGCCGTCGCCGATCATGCGCATGGCGCGGCCCACGACGTCGGCGCGTACGTTCCACTCGGCGGAGCCGGGGACGGCGTCCGGCCGGCAGCGGCGGCAGGCGCGGAAGCCGGAGGTCTGGGCGGCGGCGGCCGTGGTGTAGTAGCGGACGTTCTGCCGTTTGGGCGTGACGGCGGGGCAGCTGGGGCGGCAGTAGATACCGGTCGTCTCGACGGCGAAGAAGAACTCACCGTCGAACCGGGCGTCCCGGCTCCGCACGGCCTCGTACCTGGTCTCTTCATCGATCACGCCACCCATTCTGACCCCACGGGGTCGGAGCGGCTGGCGGAATTCGGACACTGCGTTACGTCTTCGCGGGCCGCGTGGAGACGCGCCCCCTGAGGGGCGCGGGGAACTGCGCGCCCAGCCACAACGGACCCGCAGCTCCCCAACCGCCCGACCCGCTCAGCTCAGCGCAAGCGCCCCCGCTTCGCCTCCACCGCCGCGCGCCCCTCCGCCCCCCGCAGCCGCCACTCGCGGCGCAGCTCCGCGCGGACCCGGGCATCCGTCTTGGCGACGATGCGCTGGTTCTCGCGGATCAGCTTGCGGTAGCTGTCGAGACGGCGTTCGGGAAGCGTGCCGTCCGCGACGGCGGCGTGCACCGCGCAGCCGGGCTCGGCGGCGTGGGCGCAGTCGTGGAACCGGCAGTTCTCCGCCAGCTCCTCGATCTCGGAGAAGACCTGCCCGACGCCGGTTCCGGCGTCCCACAGGCCGACGCCGCGCAGCCCCGGCGTGTCGATGAGGACGCCGCCCGCGGGCAGCAGCAGGAGGTTGCGGGTCGTCGTGGTGTGCCGGCCCTTGCCGTCGGCGTCACGGATCGCCTGGACCTCCATGACGTCGGCGCCGACGAGCGCGTTCGCCAGCGTCGACTTGCCCGCGCCGGACTGGCCGAGCAGCACCGACGTACCGCCGGAGACGACCGCGGCGAGGATGTCGACGCCGTCCCCGGCCGTGGAGCTGACCGGCAGCACCTGCACGCCGGGGGCCGAGGTCTCCACGTCCTCGACGAGGTGCGCGAGCGTGGCGCTGTCCGGTACGAGGTCGGCCTTGGTGAGCACGATGACGGGCTGCCCGCCCGACTCCCAGCCGAGCGCGAGGAACCGCTCGATCCGCCCGAGGTCGAGCTCGGCGGCGAGCGAGACCGCGATGATCGAGTGGTCGACGTTGGCGGCGAGGATCTGCCCCTCGGACCGCTTGGACGAGGTGGAGCGCACGAAGGACGTACGCCGGGGCAGATACGCGCGTACGTAGCGGGGGTCGCCGCCGTCCGGGTCGACGGCGGCCCAGTCGCCGGTGCACACGACCTTCAGCGGGTCGCGCGGGGTGACGAACTCGGTGTCGGCGCGGACGGTTCCATGGGCGGTGACGACGTCGCACTGCCCGCGGTCCACGCGGACGACGCGGCCGGGCAGCAGCCCTTGCGCCGCGTACGGTGCGAACTCGGTCTCCCAGTCCGCGTCCCAGCCGTAGGGGGCCAGGGGGTGCGGGACGGGCGAGGACGAACCCGGAGACGAACCGGGACGGGAGGAGAACGGAAGAGAGCAGAAAGACAAGGGGTGACCCTTCACAGGGTGGCCCCGGCGCACGCGCACGAAGGCGCGCGGAGTAAGGCGTTCGGTCAGCCGGTGGCCACGGAGGTGGACTTGACGAACTTCCGGATGCGGGCAGCGCCCACCGCGACGACAGCCATCGGTCACACCTCCTGGTCCTGCTCGGCCGAGAACGGCGGCCGAACGGCCACCGAGGAACGCTACGCAGCTTAGGTCCCGGCTCCCGCGCCGCGCCAGCCATTTACCGGGAGCCGGCCCCGGCCGCCGGCCGCCGCGCGACGAAGACGAACTCCCGGCCCGGCCGGTCGGGGGCGTCGCGTACGTCCTCCACCTCGAACCCCTCGGCGGCCAGGTCCCCCTCGATCTCCTGCCGTCCCCGGAAGCGCAGCGTCGAGTCCGAGGTGAGCACCTGCCCGTCCGTCGCGAAGGCGTAGGTCCAGCGGAACGACACCAGCGGCCCGTCGATCGCGGTGACCTCGACCCAGTGTTCGACCTGTCCGACACCTGGCACCTCCGTCACGGCGTGCGAGGATTCGCGGTGCCAGTTCTCCCAGGCGCGCCTGGCCGGGTCCCGGGTCTCGAACGCCAGGCGGCCGCCCGGCCGCAGCGCTCCGTGCGCGCCCCGCAGAGTGCCCCGCCAGGCGGCCGGGTCCGCGATGGCCTGGGCCACGTTCGCCGTCATGGTCGCGAGGTCGACGCGCAGCGGCGGGAGCGCGGTCGCGTCGCCGACGAGCCAGCGCACCCGTTCGGCCCCCGGCTTGGCGCGGGCCACCTCGACGGACGCCCGGGCCGGGTCGACGCCGACGACCTCGGTCCCGCGCTCGGCGAGCAGCAGCGCGAAGACGCCCGTACCGCAGCCGATGTCCAGGACGCGGCGCGCGCCGAACTCCTCGGCCATGCGGAGGTACGCGTCGAGGTCGCTCCGGTCCGGGTCGAGCGGGTCGTAGAGCGCGGCGAGCCGCGGATGGCCGAAGGCGTCGTCGACGGTCACCGCGCCGGGCCCTCGGCCCCTTCGGCCCGCGCGGCGCGCCACTCGGGTGCGAGTACCGCCCAGATCTCCGTGTCCTGCCGTACCCCCCGGTAGGGGTCGTTCTCCCGCTGGACCCCTTCGAGGCTCATGCCGAGCCGCTTGGCCACATTGATGCTCGGCCGGTTCCCGGAGGCCACCAGCCACTCCACCCGGTGCATGCCGCGCACCTCGACCGCCCAGTCGATCAGGACGCGCACGGCGCGGGTGACCAGGCCGCGCCCGGAGGCGGCCGGTTCCAGCCAGCAGCCCGCCTCGCAGTTGCCGGACGCCGCGTCGAAGACCCGGAAGAGGACGCCGCCGACGAGGCGTTCGTCGAGCCAGATGCCGTACAGGCGGCCGGCGTCGGCGGCGGCCTTGTCGGCGTACACCTGGAGCCAGCCGCGCGCGGACCCCAGGTCGGCGGCGACGTCGGGGAGACCGACGTACTGGCCTATGAACGCACGGCCGCGGTCCATATGGGCCAGGAACTCCTCGGCCTGCCACGGCTCCAGCGGGCGCAGTTCGGCTCCGTCACCCAGGGGTATCGCGAACATCCTCTTCATCCTCCACAGTGGCCGCGCGCGGTTCTCCTGGATCCTCGCACGCCCCTCGGGCAAGCTGTACGCCCCTGTTGGAGCCCGGCGCGGAGGGGGTGTTCCGGACAACTCGGCCGCGTCGCCGATCTGGCCGGTCTTGCCGTGGACGAGATAGATGCCCCAGGCATCCAATGGGGGCAGGTAAGGGAAATCTGCGCTTGCGAGGTACGTCCATGCCGGAGACAACGAAGTCACGGGAAACAACGGAGCCAGCGGAATCAGCTGAGACAGCTGAGACAGCGCCGGCCTCCACCCCGACCCCAACCCTCATCCCAGCCCCCGCCCCATCCTCCACCCCCATCCCCTTCCCCCAGAACCGAACCTGCCCCTACCACCCGCCCACCGGCTACGCGCCTCTGCGCGAGGACCGTCCGCTCTCCCGGGTGACCCTCTGGGACGGGCGCGTCGTCTGGGTGGTCACCGGGCACACCGTGGCCCGGGAACTCCTCGCCGACCAGCGGCTCTCCGCGGACCGCGAGAACGAGAACTTCCCCGCGCCCACCGAACGCTTCGCCCGCGTCCGCAACCGGAGCATCGCGCTGCTCGGCGTCGACGACCCCCGGCACAACACCCAGCGGCGGATGCTGATCCCCAGCTTCTCGGTCAAGCGCGTCGCGGCCCTGCGCCCGGCGATCCAGGAGACCGTCGACCGGCTCCTGGACGCCATGGAGGCGCAGGGGCCGCCCGCCGAGCTGGTGGGCGCGTTCGCGCTGCCGGTGCCGTCGATGGTGATCTGCTCCCTGCTCGGGGTGCCCTACGCCGACCACGACTTCTTCGAGGAGCAGTCGCGGCGCCTGCTGCGCGGCCCCGGCGCGGAGAACACCCAGGCGGCGCGGGACGAGCTGGACGCGTATTTCTACGCGTTGATCGACCGCAAGCGGAAGGAGCCGGGTGAGGGTCTCCTCGACGAGCTGATCCACCAGCAGCTCGCGGCCGGCACCGTGGACCTGGAGGAACTGGCCGACCTGGCCACGATCCTGCTCGTCGCGGGCCACGAGACCACGGCGAACATGATCTCCCTCGGTACGTTCACGCTGCTCCAGCACCCTGAGCACCTCGCCGAGCTGCGGGCCGGTCTCGCCGACGGGCAGCCGCTGATGCCCGCCGCGGTCGAGGAGCTGCTGCGCTATCTGTCCATCGCGGAGGGCCTGCTGCGGGTGGTGAGCGAGGACATCGAGATCGCGGGCAGCACCCTGCGCGTCGGTGAGGGCGTCGTCTTCGCCACGTCCGTCATCAACCGCGACGGCGCCGCCTACGAGGAGCCGGAGCGGCTCGACTGGCACCGCGAGACCCGCCACCACCTCGCCTTCGGCTTCGGCATCCACCAGTGCCTGGGCCAGAACCTCGCCCGGGCGGAGGTCGAGATCGCCCTGCGGTCCCTCTTCGACCGGCTGCCGGGGCTGCGTCTCGCGGTGCCCGCCGAGGAGATCCCCTGCAAGCAGGGCGACACGATCCAGGGGCTGCTGGAACTCCCCGTCGTCTGGTAGGAGTTGACCGTTCATGGAGAGTGACGCTACGGACAAGGTGATTCACGTGGACACCGATCGGTGCGTGGGCGCGGGCATGTGCGCGCTCACCGCGCCGGGGGTCTTCACGCAGGACGACGACGGCTTCAGTCAGGTGCTGCCGGGCCGCGAGGACGGCGGCGGCGACCCGATGGTCCGGGAGGCCGCGCGGGCGTGCCCCGTGCAGGCCATCAGCCTGCCGGAGGTGCTGGCTGAGTAGACGACACGGAGCGCCTCTTAGCGGCGTTTTCAGGCGCGCAGGGTGACCGTGAAGCTTCTGCCGTACGCGTGACGTGTGTCGACGTCGATCCGCGTACCGCCGGGGACCTGGCTCACCCGTACGCCGGGGTCCGCGGCGGTCGCCCGGAGGCGGCGGCCGCGGAGCAGCACCGTGACCCGGTCCCGGCCCATGGTCGGGTCGGACACGGCGACGGCGGTGCTCGCACCCTTGCCGCCGTGGTGTCCCTCGCGGCGCACGATGACCGAGGCGGGGCCTTCGACCCGTAGCCCCGCGACCTCGTGCCGCCCCGGGGTGAAGGTGTTGGCGGCCGTCAGGCCGAGCGCGCTGTGGGAAATCGCCTGGTGGCGCGGCGAGTTGGCGTGGACCTTGAGCGGGCCGTGGCGGTGGGCGCGCAGCCGGTGCTCGGTGGCGTTCGGCACCAACGCGTAGGCGAGGCACGTCGGCCGGGCCCCGGCCGCCCCGTCGACCGTCACGCCGAGGACCGAACGGGTCACCGGGGTGTCGGGGTTGGCGGTGCGCACGACCCGGCGGCTGCGGGTGACCCGGTCCAGGGACACCCGTACCGGCGGGGTGTCGAGGAAGACGTAGCCGACGGCGGTGCCCTGCGTGGCGTTGGCGTAGCGCAGCCAGCGCAGGTCCGCGGTGCCGGGGCCGGACCAGGCGCGGCCGTCGCGGCGCGTGCCGGTGAGCGAGGTCCGGTCGTCGGGGGCGGCGGTGCGGGCGTCAACGGTCGTGGTCACGGCCCGTCCCGCGGCGTCACCGACACCCGCGACGAGCACCACGATCTCGTCGTCGAGCAGGAACCACGACTTCGTCGCCGTAGCGCCCCGATACACGACGAAGTCGTGGGGGAGCAGGGCCCGGTCGTGGTAGGCCGCGTCGCTGGACTGCACCATGCCCGTGGCGCCGTACGTCCCGAGGACGGCGCCGCCGGAGTGGCTGTTCGTGCCGCGCGGGAAGTAGACGTACTTGTTCTGCGACTCGGAGGACGAGGTGAAGTGGAGGGGGTGTCCGGGGTTGTCGTAGTACGCCTTGCCGTACAACTCCGGTACGCTGCGGCGCTGTTCGACGGGCGCGGTGACGCCCGCGAGGCCGTACGGCGACACCGTGGTGTAGTAGTCGACGCCGTACGCCTGGGCCTGGTCCTGGCCGGAGAGGTAGAGGTAGTACGCGCCGTCGCCCTGGAACCACGGCATGAGGTTCTCGCCGTTCATGTACTCGTACTTGCTGATCCGGTCGGAGCTTCGCGCGAGCGCGAAGGTGTAACCCGGTCTGCGGTGCACTGTCTTGTCCATGGCATTGAAGGCGACACTGCGTTCGGCGGGGTTGAGGTCGGCGGGCGGCACGGAGTCGTCGGCGATGATGTCGGCGTGGTGGACGATGCTGACCGGGGAGACGAACCGGGACGGGTCGAGGGGAGTGCGCGAGGTGGCCCTGATGTGCTTGACGTAGCTCTTGAGGGCGGTGGCCTCGGCCCCGGCCGCGAGCGAGGAGAGGTCGACGACGGCCTCCACGACCACCGCCACGTCGGTGTACCCGGAGTCCGTGCGCGCCACGGCCCGGCCCTTGACTATCTCCAGCATCCAGCCCTCGAAGATCAGCGGGGCGAAGCCGTCCTTCACCCAGCCGTACACGGTCGGTACCAGCTCCTCGCCGTGCGCGAAGCCGGTGCCGTCGAGGATCTTGAGGGTCTGCACGACGCGGGTGAGCAGGCCCTTTCCGTACGAACCCGTGTACGCGACGGAGGCGTGCTGTATGAACGAGCCGTCCGCGTAGTGGCCGTCCGTCACGCCGTGCCGCAGCTGGTAGGGGTCGATGGTGAGGAACACCGTCAGCTGGTCGGTGAGGGCCTTGCGGATGCGGGCATCACCCTCGTGGCCGAGGGAGCCGAGGAGGGCGCCCTGGAGGATGCGGTTGGTGGTGATGTCGGCGAGGTTGGCGCCGGTGTGGAAGCGGGAGTCGAGGTCCACGTCGCCGTCGGTGCCGTTGCGCAGATAGGCGTCCATGGAGGCGACGTAGGTGCGCACCAGCTCCGGGCGGTAGGAGCGCACTTCGTCCGCGAGGAGCGCCAGGGTCTTGCTGATGTGCTGGGAGATGCCGATCTCCCAGTGGAACCAGTTGCCGTAGTAGCCCTTGGCCTGGTCGCCGTAGTAGCGCTCGTGCAGCCAGGTCAGGCCGTCGATGACGCGGCGCTGGGCGGCGGTGTCGCCGTGCGGCCCGGAGCCGGGTGTGCGGGTGGCGAGGGCGATCTCGTACAGGCGGCGGTAGGCGGTGTTCAGGTTCGTCTCGTCGGTGCCGAGCGCGAGTCCGGCGAAGAGTTCACCCTCGCCCGCGTCGTCCATGGCCTTCAGGTTCGCCCGTGCTGTCCGCTCGATGGCGGCGAGCTTCGCGGCCGTCTCCGGCCGGGCGTTGGAGGCGGCCGTGCCCGCGAGGACCGCCACGGTGTTGGCGAGCAGCCGGGCGCGGCCCTCGGCCGCCGTGGCGGCGTCCGCCAGGCCCACGGGGATCACCGCAAGGAGTCCGGCGGCCGACAGGGCGGACAGCAGGCGTCTGCGGGTGATCTCCATGGCGGCCTCCACCGGCGGCGTACGGGGCGTTCTGGCGGGTGCTGACGGAACACGTGGCTCGGACACGTGTTCAGGCGGGCGGAGTCAAGCAGATGCCCCCGGCCGCGACAAGGGTCCGCGCGGCGACGCGCCGGGCGGCATTGATACCGTCCCCCTGATCTTGATGCGGTTCACGGGGGAAGGGGAGCATCATGCCGGGGGTGGGCGTGCTGCGCGCGGCGCGACGGCGCACATCGCCGCTGGTGGCGTCTCTGATTGCCCTGGTGGTGGGCGTGGCCTCGGTGACCTGGGCCGTCGTGTCGAGATCCGAGGAGCGTGCGGAGCGGCTCGCGGCCAATGAGAAGCAGCTGGCGCGGGCGTGTGCGGGCCTGCTCCCGGAGGAGCTCCGTTCCTTCGTGCCGGATGACAGGACCGGCGTACTGCACGAGTTCGGCACGATGCTGCACCCTCGCCGGGAGAGCCGCGCGCTGCTCGACTGCACGCTGTCGTGGGGCGGTGGCGGTGACGCCTGGGAGCCGGACGCGCAGGCGCGGGTGCGGGCCGAGGCCGTGCTCACCCGGGTCTCCCCGCCCGCGCTCGACGGCGGCTTCGGACTGCCGCTGCCCGACAGCGCGTTGGGCGCCGTGTCGACCGACGACCGGCTGAACGGCAGCACGGTGTCGGCCGCCCTGCTCGCCGACTGCCCGAAGGGCCTGACCGGCCGTGTGCGCCCGGCGCGGGACCTGCTCGTCACGGTGGACCTGCCCTCGGCCGCGGACGAATACCACGTCCCCGAGGCCGACCGCCTCCTCGCGTCCCGCACGGCGGTGCGGGTCGCCGACTGGGTGGCGAGGAAGCAGGGCTGCGGCAGCGAGCCCCTCCGGTCCCGGCCCGCGTCCGGCGGCGCCCCGGCCAAGGCGCCGAAGCTGTGCGACTGGCTTTCCCCCAAGGCGCTGCGGTTCGCGACCGGTGACTGGAAGCTCGACCGGAACGCGTCGACGTACAGCAGGCGCACGGGTGTGTGCGGCGGCCGGTGGGACGACACCGCGGGGTCGCCGGAGGAGTTCGCGGTCAAGGCGGCGGGAGCGGAAAGCTGGTCGGGCGTGCTGGCGGGCGGCGCGTACGACAGTCATCGGGGCAACAATCACGTCCCCGACCCCGACCCCGACCCCGACGACCGGCCCGGCACCGGGAAGCCCGTCACGGTCTCGCGGTCCGGCGACGATCCGCTGCTCGCCCTCTGGGCCCGCTCGGAGTGCGACGCGGGACCGACCTACCACCGCGTCACGGTGACCCCCGAACTCGGCTTCGGTCACGGCGTGGACGGAGAGACAGTCGTGCTCGGACCGAAGGAGCGGCGACGGCTCTCGCAGCAGGTCCGCGCCGTCCTCGACCGCTATCTCGCGGCGCCCGCGGGCTGGCCGAAGCGCGCACACTGCCGCGACACGCAGATCATGGGAGAGGTACAGGAGTGGCGCGGCTGACGTGGGAGACCAAGGCGGGGCGCGTGGTGATCGCGTCCTGCGGGGTGCTGGTCGCCCTGGCCCTGATCGCGGGCGGTTACTACTGGTGGGGCGGGCCGTACGAGCGCCGTGCGGCGCAGGAGGTGCTCGACGAGGCGTGCGGGGGCGTGCTGCCCTCCGACGAGATGCGGGCCGTGCTCGGCGAGGGGCCGTTCAGGAGCGGGCCCGGCGGGGTGCACGTGGGGGCCGAGGGCCGGGGCGCCCACGGCGACACGCGTCAGGTGACGTGCGCCGTCCTCCGCGACACCGAGCACCACGCGGGCCGTCCGACGCATGACGCCTCGGTCGAGGTCACCGTGCGGAGGGTGCCGGAGCGGCGCGGGAACAGCACGGCCGAGGACCGCGAGGCCGAGGTGGCGCGCGGTGACGGCTCGCCGTACCCGCAGGTGCCGGCCGAGCTGTCGCCCGCCGCGCTCGGCGGCGGCTGGCAGGGTTTGTTCACGACCGGTGAGAGCTTCACGAACCTGGCCGGCGACGAGTCGGCGACCACCACGGTGCTCCTGGACTGCGCCCGCGGCCGTGGCGGTCTGCTCGTCACCGTCGACGTGGAGGAGGAGGACGGCACGCTCGACGACCCGCGGCGCCGCACCGCCTTCGCACGGATCGCCACCGCGACGGCCGCGAAGGCGTCGGGGCAGTGGGGCTGCGACGCCCGGCTCGGCAAGCCCCTGCGTACCGTGCCGCTGCCGGTGAACGCCGACGAGGACGTGCCGCTCGCCGACGCGTCCGGGTCCTGCCGCGGCATCCCGGGCCGGGGCTCGCGGGTGTCCCGGGCCTGGGAAGGCACGGGTACGGGCGGTCCGGTAGAGGTGTGCGTGCTCGCGGGCGGCCGGACCGGCACACCGGCCACGGGCCCGGCCGACGAGGAGCGGCGCTATGCGCTGGTCGCGTACTACGGGCCGTACGCGGTCGACGAGCGCGCGCGTCAACAGGAGCGTCACGGCCAGTACTCCGACGAGCCCGTCCCTGGCGAGAGCCCGGCGGGAGAGCTGCGGGGCGGCGGCCACTGGGCGAGCGCGGTGTGCCGCGACGGCGGCGGCCCCGCGCTGTTCACGGTGCGGCCGGGCGACGCGACGGACGGGCAGGAGTACGACGCGGACGGTGAGCGCCGCGCCCCGAGGCCATCCGCCGCCGACCTGGCGTACGAGCGGGCCGCGCTGAAGGAGTTCGCGCGGCGCTCGGCGAAGGAACACGGTTGCGGGGCGCCGAAGCTGCCCTGAGACCCCGGGCGCCGGCCCGCGCTCACCCCTGCCGGGTCCCGCCGCGCCTCGCGATGTGCGGCGGCGGTTCGATCCCGGCGGGCAGCAGCGGATCGGCGACGGGCTCGCCCCACGTGGCCGTCAGCGGGAGGTTGCCCGCCCAGACGCCGAGTGCGGCGTCCGGGCCCTCGCCGTCGTCCGGCGGTCCGACGGCGACCTTGACGGAGGCCTCCGCGAGGGAGAGCGCGAGCAGGGTGGTCGCGGCCAGCTCCTTGCGGCTGGGGCGGCGCGCGTACTCCCACTGGCCGGGCGCCGCGTGCTCGGTGAGCAGGCGCAGGCCGCGCAGCTTCTCCTCGGGGTCGGTCACCTCGCGCGGGACCCCGTGGATCATCGCGCTGCGGTAGTTCACGCCGTGCTCGAAGACCGAGCGGGCCAGGATCAGCCCGTCGACGTGGGTGACGGTGACGCAGACCGGCGCCTCGGGGTCGGCGGCGAGGCTGCGGCTGGCGACGGAGCCGTGCAGGAAGAGCCGCGTGTCGTCACGGCCGTAGACGGTGGGTACGACCATCGGGTGGCCGTCGACGACGACACCGAGGTGACAGATGAAGCCCGCGTCCAGGATCGCTTCGAGGTCGGCGCGCTCCAGGCTGCCCTGTTCGCGGAGCCGACGGTGGCGGGTGCGGTCGGTGACGGGCAGTTCCGGGGGCAGCGCTGACGGCTGAGTTCGTCTGTTCACACGGCGACAACTTACCGATATCGCGGTTCAGTTGCCATACCTCAACGGATCTCGTACAGCCGGGTCCTTCCGTCCGCGTTATCCGCAGCCGTCACCACACCCGTCCAAGTCGCGCCCGAAGAGTCCAACAACTCCCGCTCCGAAACAATGGTGAGCCGCCGCCCCGGCACGGTCTGATGGAGCGCATGGAACGTATGGAGCGCATGGAACGTACGGATCTCCACCACGAGGACGTCTCCCCCGGCACCGGCACCCTCCCGCCCCGCGCCTGGTACGCGACGTCGGACGCCCCCACCCTCTCCCTCAACGGGACCTGGCGCTTCCGCCTCTCGCCCACCGCCGACACCGAGGACGACTCGTTCGCGACCGGCGCGTTCGCGACCGGCGCGTTCGCCGCCGACGGCCACGACAGCGGGGCCCTGGCGGCCTGGGACGAGATCACGGTCCCCGGCCACTGGGTACTGCAGGGCCACGGCGCGCCCCACTACACCAACCAGCTCTATCCGTTCCCGGTGGACCCGCCGCGCGTGCCGACCGACAACCCCACCGGCGACCATCTGCGCACCTTCGACCTGCCCGCCGGCTGGCCGCGGTCGGGCACCGCCGTCCTGCGCTTCGACGGCGTCGAGTCCTGCGCCCGCGTCTGGCTCAACGGCACGCGGCTCGGCGACTTCAAGGGCTCCCGCCTCGCCCACGAGTTCGACGTCGGCGCGCTGCTGCGCCCCGAGGGCAACGTCCTCGCCGTCCGCGTCCACCAGTGGTCCTCCGGGTCGTATCTGGAGGACCAGGACCAGTGGTGGCTGCCGGGCGTCTTCCGCGACGTGGCGCTGCTGCACCGGCCCGAGGGCAGCGCGGGCGACCACTTCGTCCACGCGTCGTACGACCACCGCGCGGGCACGGGCACGCTACGGGTCGACGCCGACGCTCAAGGTCGCGTCTCCGTCCCGGAGTTGGGCATCAACGTGGCGACGGGCGAGGCGGTCACCGTGCCCGTCGAGCCGTGGACCGCCGAGACGCCGAGGCTCTACGACGGGGTCCTGGCCACGGCGGGCGAACGGATCCCGCTGCGCATCGGCTTCCGCACGGTCGCCGTCGAGGACGGCGTCATCAAGGTCAACGGCCGCCGGATCCTCTTCCGTGGCGTCAACCGCCACGAGTTCCACCCGGAGACGGGCCGCGCCCTCGACCGCGACACGATGCGCGCGGACGTCCTGCTGATGAAGCGTCATAACATCAACGCGGTCCGCACCAGCCACTATCCGCCCCACCCCGCCTTCCTCGACCTCTGCGACGAGCTGGGCCTGTGGGTCGTCGACGAGTGCGACCTGGAGACCCACGGCTTCCAGGCGGTGGACTGGCGCGGCAACCCGGCCGACGACGACCGCTGGACGCCCGCGCTCCTGGACCGCGCGGCCCGCATGGTCGAGCGCGACAAGAACCACGCCTCGGTCGTCGTCTGGTCGCTGGGCAACGAGTGCGGCACGGGCCGCGGCCTGACCGCCATGGCCGACTGGATCCGTGCACGGGACGACAGCCGTCTCCTCCACTACGAGGGCGACAGCTCCTGCGCGGACACCGACATGTACTCGCGGATGTACGCCGCCCACGCCGAGGTGGAGACCATCGGCCGCGGAGAGGACGAGGGCCCCGAGACGCGGCGCCAACTCCCGTTCGTCCTCTGCGAGTACGGACACGCCATGGGCAACGGCCCTGGCGGTCTCACGGAGTACCAGCACCTCTTCGAGACGTACGAGCGGCTCCAGGGCGGCTTCATCTGGGAGTGGATCGACCACGGGATCGCGCACCCCTCGTACGAGTACGCCTACGGTGGCGACTTCGGCGAGCAGCCGCACGACGGCAACTTCGTCTGCGACGGGCTGGTCTTCCCCGACCGGACCCCGTCCCCCGGCCTCGTCGAGTACAAGAAGGTCGTCGAGCCGGTCCGCATCGACGGCGACGGCCGCGACGGGACCGTACGGATCACCAATCTGTACGACTTCGCGACGCTCGGCCACCTCTCCTTCACCTGGTCGTACGAGGTGGACGGCGTGAGTGTCGCGGACGGCACCCTGGCGGTCCCCCCGGTCGGGCCCGGCGAGCACGCCGAGGTGAAGCTGCCCCCGGCGCCGACGCGCGGCCGGGACGCGGAGACCCGTTGGACGGTGCGGGCGGTGCTCGCCGAGGACACGGCGTGGGCGCCGCGCGGCCACGTGGTGGCGTGGGCCCAGCTGGTCGTCGAGGTCGGCATGGTGCTGCCGGTGCCGGGCGGCACGCCCCCCGTGCGCGAAGGACGGCGGATCGCACTCGGACCCGCCGCCTTCGACGCCCGCGGAACGCTGCTGTCCTTCGGCGGCCTGGAGGTCAAGGACCTGCGCCTGGACGTGTGGCGGGCCCCCACCGACAACGACAACGGCATGCCCTGGCGCCCCGAGCCCTCCCTGGCCGCGCGGTGGCGCAAGCTCGGGCTCGACCGCATGCAACACCGCGTCGACGCGGTCGAGTTGAGTGAGGACGCCTTGACCGTACGCACCCGGGTGGCGCCGGCGGCGAGCGACCTGGGCCTGCGGGTGGAGTACCGCTGGCAGTCGAACGGCGCCCGGCTGCTGCTGATGCTGAAAGTGGAACCGGAGGGCGAGTGGCCGGTGCCGCTGCCCCGCGTCGGCATCCGCTTCGGGCTGCCCGGCGCGTCCGGGCCGGTCCGGTGGTTCGGCGGCGGGCCCGGCGAGGCCTACCCCGACACCTGTGCGGCCTCGGCGATCGGCCTCTGGGAGTCGGACATCGACCGGATGCAGACGCCGTACGTGCGCCCGCAGGAGAACGGCGCCCGGCCGGACCTCCGTTGGGCGGAGATCGGCGGTCTGCGGATCGACAGCGGCCACGGGCCGTGGTTCACCGCACGCCGCTGGACCACCGAGCAGCTCGACGCCGCCCGGCACCGCACGGACCTCACCCCCGGCGACACCGTGTGGGTCAATCTCGACATCGGCCAGCAGGGCATCGGCTCGCAGTCCTGCGGCCCCGGCGCCCTGCCGGAATACCAACTCCGCGCCCGAGCCGAAAGGTTGGACGTCACCTTCTCCACCGCCGTGACCCGGGGAAACGGAGCCGCCCGGCACTAGACTGGAGGGGAACACCGACCCCACGCGCCGCCCTGGGGGGAGGGAGCACCCCATGTCACAGCAGCGGCTCGGCCGTGGCCCGTCGAGGCCGGAACCAGACCCGGACCCGCGGCCCGACGCGCCCCCGGGGCGTTTCGTGGGCTGGCTCGGCGGCTTCGGCTGCGCCGCCGCCGGATACGCGGTGTTCCAGTCACTGGTCGGCGTGTTGCCGGACGCGATCTCGGCGGACGCCGCGCGGTACGGCATCGCGGCGGTGAGCGGCCTCGGCGTGGGCCTCGCCGCCTGGCTCTCGGCCGCGCTGCTCAGGGCGAGGGCGGGCGCCGGGGAGGGCGACGGTGACGATGGCGGAGGTGGTGGCGGTGGCGGTGGCGGTGGCGGTCGGGGAGACGGTGGTGGAGGCGACGGTACGGTCGCGGGCGGGTCCGGCGGGGGCCGCCACGGCCACCGCGGTCACCTCGGCCCCCTCGGCCATCCGGGACTCGCGGGCCTGCCCCGTCCGCGTGGACCCCGCACCGGCCCGGCGCCCGCTCCGTCCACCTCTTCCGCACCCTCCACCCCCTCCACCCCTTCCCTCCTTTCCTCCCTCCCCGGTCCGCTCCCGGCGCTCCTCGCCGCGTCGCACGCCACGCTCGCCGCGGAACTGGCCACGTTCGACGACCCCGAGCGCGGCAGGCTCATCGGCTGGCCGCACGCCCTGGACGAGCACACCAGGCCGGTGCGGCCCACACCGACCGGCACCGCCTACGGCCTGCACACCGTCCTCGAACTCGGCGCCCCCGACGGAAGGTTGGGCGTCAGCGACCTGACGGACACCCTGTGGCGGTTACGGCTGCGGGACGGCGGCTGGGCGGCCCGCTCCCAGGGCTCGAAACCGCGCCCCGAGGTGACCGCGCTCGCGCTCGGCGCCCTCGCCCGGGCCGGCGCGGACCCGGAGCGGGTCGCCGCCGAGGCGTCCCGCTGCGCCGCGAGCTTCACCGTGGAGCTCGAACCGTCCGGCTTCGGCAGGACGCACGTGGTGACCACGGTGCTGCGCGGCCTGCTCCGCGCGGCGCCGCACTCCCCCGACGTGGCCCGGCTGCGGGACGAGCTGGTCGACCGCACCATCACGGACCCCGCCAGGGAGCACCGCCGCTGCTGGGGCCCCACGCTGCGCGGCGCCCCGGCCACCCGGCCCTCCCCCGCGCACACCGCGCAGGCCGTGGTCGCCCTCGACCGGGCGGCCCGCGTCCTGGACGAGGACACGAACACCCGGGCGGCCCGCGAGGACGGTGTGCGCTGGCTGCTCGCCTGCCCGCAGCCGCCGCACGACGGCTGCGTGGACCTGACCAACACCCAGGAAGAGGTGCGCCGCCCGCACCCCGTCGACTCCTGGCGCCAAGAGGTGCTGTTCGTACGCCACTTCACGGCCGCCTGGATGGTGCGGGCGCTGCTGACGCCGGGTGCCTGGCGGATCGCCTCCGACGAGGGCCGTGAGGAGGAGTGGCACACGCTCCTCACGGCGGCCGTCGGCTCGGTGTGGCGCCAGCAGGACGACGGGATATGGAACTGGGACGGGCATGATCTCGGCCGACCCCTGTGGATGACCTATCAGGGCCTTTCGGCGCTGCGGGCACATGCCGTATGGATGTATCAGCCGGGTGCCTGAACCCCGGGACCTGCGCGGGTGGGCGCGGACGAGGGGGAGAGTGCTGTGGGTGCTCGGCATGTGTACAACGCCAGGCGGCTCCTCGAAGGGGCCCTGGGCGGTCCGACGGAGGACGACCTGGTGCGGGCCGCCCGCGCGGTCGTCGCCGAACTGGGCTCGCCCGAGCGCCTGTTGCCTCTGGTGGCCGAGCTGGCGACGGGCGTCGGAGACCCCTCGGGGTGCGCGCTGCTCTCGTACCGCCACGTCCTCGGCTTCGACAAGCTGCTCCTGATCGACGGCGGGCCCCGGCACCGGCTGCGCGCGCACGTGTGGCATCCGAAGGAGAGCGCGCGGGAGGACATCCACAACCACCGGTCCCCGCTGGCCTCCCACGTGGTGCGGGGCGCGCTCGGCATGGAGCTGTACCAGCCGGTCGAGGACGGCGGCGAGGACAGCGGGGGCGGGCAGGCCGCCGCGTGGTTCCGGGAGTCCCTGACGGGAGAGGAGGGCGACTGGCTCCTTGAGCCGGCGGGCCGGGCGCGGCTGCGGCTGACGCAGAGCGCTCTGTACGCGGCGGGGAGCGGGTACGCGCTGCCGTCGTACGCCCTGCACCGGGCGTGGTGCGCGGCGCCCGGGCCGACGGTGACGCTGTTCCTGGAGACCGGGGCGGGGCGGCGGCGCTATACGGACGTGTTCACCGAGCCCGACGCGGGGGACGCGCCGACGCGGGCGGTGGCGAAGAAGCCACTGGAGGTGCGGGACTACTTGACGGAGCTGAGGGTTCTCGCGGAGCTCATCGGCTGAAGGTCCCGGCCCGGCTCATCGGCTGAAGGCCTGGCGGACGATGTCGCGGTTGTAGTCGTCGATCTCGACCGTGGCGAGTTCGGCGGGGGCCAGCCAGCGGTGTTCCTGGTCGGGCAGGGGCAGCATCACGTCGAAGGAGAGCGGCCGGACCAGGAAGTTGTCCTGCCAGTTCTTGGTCTCGTGGCCCCGGTACGTACTGAGGAACGACGACTCGCCGACCTTGCGCAGCACCTGGCCGAGGAGGCCGGTCTCTTCCTTCAGCTCTCTCAGGACGCCGTCGCGTGGACTCTCGCCCGGTTCGAGCTTTCCGCACGGCACGCCCCACACCCGGGGCAGGAACCGCTCGGTCTCGCTGCGGCGTACGAGCAGGACACGGCCGCGGTGGGCGACGACGGCCGCCGCGAGCCGGTTCTCGCCGGGATAATCCATGCCTTCCACCGTAGCGGGGAATCGGGGGCCGGGACAGTCGGGCAGACCGTGTCCGATTCCTTCAAGACCGGTCGTCGGCCCGGCACATACGCTCACGGACATGAACAGCACACCCACTCGCACACCCACTCCGCGATTCGATCTGGTCGGCCTCGCCGTCTCCGACATGGCCGCCTCGCTCGCCTTCTACCGCCGGCTCGGCCTGGAGTTCGCCGAGGGCTCCGAGAGCGCGCCGCACGTCGAGGCCGCGCTCCCCGGGGGCCTGCGCATCGCCTTCGACACGGAGGAGACCATCCGGTCCTTCCATGAGGGGTGGCGCCCGCCCACCGGCGGGGGGCGGATCGGGCTCGCCTTCCACTGCGGGACTCCGCAGGCCGTCGACGCGTCCTACGCGGAGCTGACGGGCGCCGGGTACAGGAGCGAGCTGGCGCCGTTCGACGCGCCCTGGGGGCAGCGGTACGCGGTCGTGCTCGACCCGGACGGCAACGGCGTCGACCTCTTCGCACCGCTGGGGGACGCCGGGCGGTCAGCGGCCGCCGAGTAGCCCGGTCAGCGGCATTCCGGTCAACTCCCTTACGTCGCGCGCGAGATGGGCCTGGTCGGCGAAGCCCGTGGCGGCCGCGGTGTCCGCGTACGACAGTCCTCCGCGGGCCAGCGCGAGCGCCCGCTGGAGCCGGAGCACCCGGGCCAGCGTCTTGGGTCCGTAGCCGAAGGCGGGCAGTGAACGGCGGTGGAGGAGGCGGGCGTTGACGCCCAGGGCCGCCGCGGTCCCGGCGACCGACCGGCCTGCGCCCAGGGATCCGACGACCTCGGCGAGGAACGGGTCGGGCGGCTCCGCGTCGGCTGCGCACTCCACGGCGACCGCCTCCAGGGCGGCCATCGGATCACGTGCGCCGTCCACCCGGCCCGTCAGGCGGCGCGCCTTCGCCGCCGTCCACAGATCGGCCAGCTCGACGCGCAGGTCCCGTAGTTCGTGGGCCGGGACGCCCAGGAGGGCGGGGGCGGTGCCGGGGTGGAAGCGGATGCCGACGTGGCGGCCGCCGGGCTCGGTGTCGGCGGGGACGTACGCGCGGGTGTCCGGGCCCGCGACGAACAGCCTGCCCTCGGTCCACAGCAGGTCCATGCAGCCGTCGGGCAGCACGGGGCGGGCGTCGCCGGGGGCGTCCGTGGACGTGCGGGTCCACATGACCGCGCCGGTCAGCCGGGACGGCCGCTCCCAGTACTCCCCCTGCTCATCGGGCTGACACGCCATGTGAGGAAGGCTACGCCGCGCGGACGCGGTGTTCCTGGGGGCTGACTCCGTAGACCCTCTTGAAGGCGCCGGAGAGCGCGAACGCGCTGCCGTACCCGACCTTGCGGGCGATCGAGCCGATCGTCAGTCCGCTGTCGCGCAGCAGGTCCGCGGCGAGCGCGAGCCGCCAGTTCGTCAGGTACGTCATCGGGGGCTCCCCCACCAGGTCGGCGAACCGCCGGGCCAGCGCGGCCCGCGAGACGCCCGCCCGCGCGGCGAGGTCCGCGATCGTCCAGGGGTGCGCCGGATCGTCCTGGAGCAGGCGCAGGGCGCGGCCGACGACGGGATCGCCCATCGCCCGGTACCAGGCGGGGGCCGCCGCCTCGGGGCGGGAGAACCAGGCGCGCAGCGCGGCGATCAGGAGGAGGTCCAGGAGCCGGTCGAGGACGACGTCCTGGCCCGGCTCGTCCTTGCTGATCTCGTCGGCGAGCAGCGGGGTGAGCGGGCAGTCCCACACCTCGGTGGGCAGCACGAGCAGCGGCGGCAGCGCGTCGAGGAGCCGTCCGGTGATCTCGCCGCGCATCTGGTAGGTACCGATCAGCATCTCCACGGAGCTGTCGTGCGACTCGCCCCAGGCGCGCAGCCCGAGGTCCTTGTACTTCCCGAACGGTGCGCCGCCCAGCGGCACACAGCGCTCGCCCGGCTGGATCCCGGCGAGCGCCTCGGTGGTGGGGTCGTCGGCGCAGGTGTAGTGGTCGGGGCCGCGGGCGATGGCGAGGTCGCCGGGGCGGATGCGCTGTGCGGGCGTCCCGTCCTCGGGGACGATCCACGCGGTGCCGCGCACCATGATCATGACTGACAGGGGTGCCTCGTCGGCGATGCGCACCGACCAGGGCGGTTCGAACAGGGCGCGGATCATGAAGGCGCCCCGTGCACGCGGGCCCTCCAGCAAGCCTGCGAGTACGTCCATGGCGGCAGCGTAGACGCAGGCGTATGGCCGTGAGTGCCTGGGCGATGGTCCGGCCGATCCCGGGACAGTTCACTGGAGCCATGACCACGAACACAGCGAAGACGAACACAGAGAAGACCAGCACAGAGAACATGACGGTGTTGGTGACGGGGGCGACCGGCCGGGTGGGCCGCAGGGTCGTGGAGTCCGCCGAGGCGGCGGGGCTCACGGTGCGGTCGGCCTCGCGAGGCGGTGCGGTGCGGTTCGACTGGGCGGACCGGTCGACGTGGGCGGACGCCCTGCGGGGCGCCGACGCGGCGCATCTCGCGTATCTGCCGGACGTCGGCGCGCCCGGCGCGGCGGAGACGGTCGGCGCGTTCGCCCGCCTCGCGGTGGAGCTCGGCGTACGGCGGCTCACGCTGCTCTCCGCCCGCGGTGAGCGGCAGGCGCACGCCACGGAGCAGGCCGTGCGGGACTCCGGGGCGCTGTGGACGATCGTACGGGCCAGTTGGTTCGCGCAGAACCTCGGCGAAGGGCCGCTCCTGGACGGGATGCGGGGCGGGGAGCTGGTCTTCCCCGGGGGTGAGGTGCTGGAGCCCTTCATCGACGTGCGGGATGTCGCGGATGTGGTGGTGGCCGCGCTGACCGGCGGCGACCGGTTCGCGGGGCGGACCCTTGACCTCACGGGGCCGCGGCTTCTCTCCTTCCGGGAGGCGGTGGCGGAGGTCTCGGCGGCGGCCGGGCGGGACATCGCCTATGTCCCGGTTTCGGCCCGCGACTACGGGGCCGCGCTCACGGAGTTCGGGGTGCCGCCGGAGGAGGCGGAGTTCCTGGTCGAGCTGTTCGAGACGAACCTCGACGGTCGCAACGCGGTGCTCTCCGAGGGGGTACGGGAGGCGCTGGGCCGGGATCCCAGGGACTTCGCGGACTTCGCCCGGGAACAGGCCGAGGCGGGCACCTGGAAGAACTGAGTCCGGGCCCCT
This sequence comes from Streptomyces sp. NPDC003379, assembly GCF_053589195.1. Classification (NCBI taxonomy): domain Bacteria; kingdom Bacillati; phylum Actinomycetota; class Actinomycetes; order Kitasatosporales; family Streptomycetaceae; genus Streptomyces; species Streptomyces sp. NPDC003379. The sequence continues at coordinate 82,774 of NZ_JBSFRK010000001.1, forward strand.
CCGCTGCTCCGGACCCTTCCGCTACTCCGGAGGACGATCCGTGCCGTTCTTCTTCACATGCGTCCGCAGACGCGACGTCACATCGTCCGGAGGGAGGAAGCGGGACCACCGCTCGGGGAACTCGGACGGCATCTCCGGGTCGTCGGGGTCGATGAATGCCTCGCGCGCCGCGGCGGCCCGGGCGACGACCTCGGCGGCCTGCGCCTCCCTTATGCGGTCGTTGGCGGCGCGCGCGGCCGCCGTGGCGACGGACGGCCAGACGCGGTCGATCGCCGCGTTGACCGCGGCGCCCACCAGGACCGCGAAGGCCGACACGCCGATCCACAGGAGCACGGCGACCGGCGCCGCCAGCGAGCCGTAGATCGTGGGGCCCTCCACCGTGCTGGTGAGGTAGATGCGGAGCAGGAAGCTGCCGAGCACCCACATGGCCAGGGCGATCAGCGCGCCCGGCATGTCCTCCACCCACGGCGACCGCACCGGCACCGACACGTGGTACAGCGTCGTCAGGAAGACCACGGAGAGGATGACGACGACCGGCCAGTAGAGGATCTGGACGACCGTCGTCGAGCCCGGCAGGAGCTTCACCACCGCGTCCGGCCCCGCCACCATCAGTGGCAGCGCGACCGAGCCGATCAGCAGCGCCACGATGAAGAGCCCGAAGGCGAGGACCCTCGTCTTGACGATGCCGCGCACACCGTCGAGGCCGTACATCACGGTGATCGTGTCGATGAAGACGTTGACGGCGCGCGAGCCCGACCAGAGGGCGAAGAGGAAGCCGATGGAGATGACGTCGGGGCGGCCGACCTTCATGACGTCTTCCAGTATCGGCTGCGCGATCTGGCTGACCCCCCGGTCGGACAGGACCGTGCGGGACGCCTCCAGGATGTTGCTCTCGACGCTGGCGATGGTGTTCGCGCCGGTCCACCGGTCGACGTAGGCGAGCAGCCCGATCAGGCTCAGCAGCAGCGGCGGCACGGAGAGCAGCGTGAAGAACGCCGCCTCGGCCGCGAGCCCCAGGATGCGGTACTCCATGCAGGAATTGACGGTGTCCTTGAGCAGCAGCCAGGCGGTCCTGCGCTTGGAGACGTTGCGGTAGAGAGCGCGGGCCCGTTTCCAGCGTCCCGAGGGACGCCCGGGTGTTTCATTTGCCTGGTGCACCTCCTTACCGTAGCGGCATGGCAGCCACCACCCACACAGTGACCAACCAGGCTCCGCCCCTGGTGGGATATGACGTATTCGCGTCCGACCGGGCCCTCGTGGAGGGCGTCGAGCGGCATCTTGATCCGGCGCTCCTCGATTCCGCCCGCGACGAGCTCTCGCTGCTCGGCCGCAGCGCCGGTTCCGCCCAGGCACAGGAGTGGGGAGCGCTCGCCAACGACAACCCTCCGGTGCTGCGCACCCACGACCGCTACGGCCACCGGATCGACGAGGTCGACTTCCATCCGTCCTGGCACCGGCTGCTCGGCAAGGCGGTCGGCGCGGGCCTGACCGGGGCCTGGTCGCGGCCCGGCGGGCATCTGCGACGCGCCGCCGGGTTCCTGGTGTGGACGCAGACCGAGGGCGGGCACGGCTGCCCGGTCTCGATGACGCACGCCGCGGTGCCCGCGCTGCGCGCCGACCCGGCGCTCGCCGCCGAGTGGGAGCCGCGCCTCACCTCGACCATCTACGACCAGGGGCTGCGCCCGGCGTCGCAGAAGGCCGGCGCCCTCTTCGGGATGGGCATGACGGAGAAGCAGGGCGGCAGTGACGTACGGGCCAATACGACGCGCGCGCAGGCACTCGCCGAGGACGGGACGTACGTGCTCACGGGGCACAAGTGGTTCTGCTCCGCGCCCATGTCCGACGGTTTCCTGGTGCTCGCGCAGGCCGAGCAGGGGCTGACCTGCTTCCTCGTGCCGCGGGTCCTGGAGGACGGCTCGCGGAACGCCTTCGCCATCCAGCGGCTCAAGGACAAGCTGGGCAACCGTTCCAACGCCTCCAGCGAGGTCGAGTTCGACGGGACGTGGGCGCGCCGGGTCGGCGACGAGGGGCGCGGGGTGCGCACCATCATCGAGATGGTCGCGGCGACCCGGCTCGACTGCGTGATCGGTTCGGCGGCGCTGATGCGGCAGGCCGTCGCGCAGGCGGTGCACCACGCCACGTACCGGGAGGCGTTCGGCGGCAAGCTCGTCGACAAGCCGCTCATGCGCAACGTACTGGCGGATCTGGCGCTCGAATCGGAGGCGGCCACGACGCTGGCGCTGCGGCTCGCGGCGGCGTACGACGACGGGAGCGAGCAGGAGCGGGCGTTCCTGCGGCTCGCGGTGCCGGCCGCTAAGTACTGGGTGACCAAGCGGTGCACGCCGATGGTCGGCGAGGCGCTGGAGTGCCTGGGCGGCAACGGCTACGTCGAGGAGTCGGGCATGCCGCGGCTGCTGCGGGAGGCGCCGCTCAACTCCATCTGGGAGGGGTCGGGGAACGTACAGGCGCTGGATGTCCTGCGGGCGCTGCAACGCGAACCGCAGGCGCTGAACGCGTTCCTCCAGGAGGTCGGCAAGGCCCGTGGCGCCGACCACCGCCTGGACGGCGCGATCAAGGGCCTGCTGACGGAACTGGCCGATCTCGACGGCATCGAGGCGCGGGCACGGCGGCTCGTGGAGCGCATGGCGCTGGTGCTCCAGGGGTCGCTGCTCGTGCGGTACGCGCCTTCGGAGGTGTCCGACGCGTTCTGCGCGTCACGGCTCGGCGGTGACTGGGGCACGGCGTTCGGGACGCTGCCGCACAGCCTGGATCTGGCCTCGGTAGTGGAGCGGGCGGCTCCGACGGCCTAGATGCATTGATCACGACCGTTGTTGACAGTGTGCTGACACTGACACGGGGGTGGTGCTGCGCCGACACGGCACCACCCCCGTCTTTCAGGCCCCTTGAGGAGCATGAACACCGCACGGGCGGCGTGGTGTCCAGATTCCGTCACCGCACAGCCGTTCGCGAGGGTTGCATGAGGTTGCAACGCGCTCCCTCCTCCAGTTGATTCATCGTCGAACCAATACCTCGGGGGGCGCTCCGCAAGGCACGATGAGGGGGTGCCGCTACGCACTGGTCTGGCCGGAAAGGACCCAGTGGTGATGAACGCCCCTTCGACGATCGACCTCGCGCGGCTCTCCGCCATGGACCTCGCACACGCCGCACGGCTCCTGAAGGCGGTGCGCGACGCGACGCTCTCCGGACAGCGGCCGCACGTCATGCCGCGGCCGGTGATCCACGAGTCCTGGGGGCGCATGCTGACCGGCGGCGTCGACCCCGACCACGACGTCCGGGCCCGGCTGCTCAGCGAGGAGGAGCTGGAGGAGCGCCGCCGCGCCTCGCCGCTCCTGGAGATCCTGCCGGTCCTGCGCCACGCCCTGGTCTCGGTGGCGGACGCCGCACAGCACATCATGGTCGTCTGCGACGCGCAGGCGCGGGTGCTGTGGCGCGAGGGCAGCGCCGCGGTGCTGCGCAAGGCGGACTCGCTCGGTTTTGAACCGGGCGCGGACTGGGGGGAGAGCGTCGTCGGCACGAACGGCATAGGCACCCCGCTCATCGTGCGCCGCCCCGTGCAGGTCTTCTCCGCCGAGCACTTCGTGCAGACCCACCACCCGTGGACGTGCACGGGCGCGCCGGTGACCGATCCGCGCGACGGCCGGCTGCTCGGCGTGGTCGACGTCAGCGGCCCGCTGCGGACCATGCATCCGGCGACGCTCGCCCTGGTCGACTCGGTGGCCAAGCTCGCCGAGGCCCGGCTGCGCGAGCGGCATGTGACGGCGCTGGAGCGGCTGCGGGCGGTGGCGGCCCCGGTCCTCGCGCGACTCGACGGGCGGGCCATCGCCGTGGACGTGCACGGCTGGACCGCCGCGGTGACGGGCATGCCCCCCGCGGACCGCCTCGCCCTGCCCAAGTCCCTGGCGGCGGGCCACACTTGGCTTCCCTCGCTGGGCTCCTGCCGGGTGGAGCCGCTGCCCGGCGGCTGGCTGCTGCGCCTGGAGAACCCGGGCGACACACCGGAGCCGCCCTCCGTGACCCGGCTGGTCCTCGATGTGAGCGGACCGCGCCGGTGGACGCTCGCGATGCTCGGCGGCGCCCGCGACTGGACACACGAACTGAGCCCGCGCCACGCCGAGTTGCTCTATCTGCTCGCCACGCACCGCGAGGGGCGCAGCGCGTCGGAGCTGGCACAGGACATGTTCGGCGATCCGGCGCGGACGGTGACGGTCCGGGCGGAACTCTCCCGAGTGCGGCGGTACTTGGGCGGACTGCTCGCCCACCGCCCCTACCGTCTGCACGAGGACGTCGAGGTGGAGGTCATATCGCCGGACAGCCCGGCCGGCCTCCTGCCGCACTCGACCGCCCCAGCGATACGAGACGCGAGGAGCGTGGCGGAGCCTTGAGCAGCATCGCGCGGGGCGGAGCCTTGAGCAGCATCGCGCGGGGCGGAGCCTTGAGCAGCACCTTGCGGGCCCGCTTCGACACCGGCCCCCGGCCGCGTCGAGGAGCCCGGCCCGTGATTCGCTGAGCCCCATGAGTCTCACTGTCACCACGTGGTCGCTGGAGCAGACGTCTCCCCGCGATCTGCTGCCCGCCGCCGTGCCCGAGGGCGATGTGCGGATCGTGCGCGCCGAAGTGCCGTCGCCCGAGTTCAGCCGGTTCCTCTACGCGTCCGTCGGCGGGGACATCCGCTGGACCGACCGGCTGTCCCTGACCTATGCCGAGTGGCAGAAGCTGCTGGACCGGCCCGGCGTGGAGACGTGGGTCGCGTACGACAGGGGGACGCCCGCCGGGTACGTGGAGCTGATGGCGCGGGGCGAGCTGGGGGACGCGGCGCCGGGCGTCGTCGAGATCACGTACTTCGGGCTGCTCCCCGCCTTCCGGGGCCGCCGGATCGGCGGGCACCTCCTCTCTTACGGCGTGGCGCGCGCCTGGGACCTGGCCGAGCGGTGGCCGGGACTCACGCCGACCGAGCGGGTGTGGCTGCACACCTGCTCCCTGGACGGCGAGCACGCCATGGACAACTATCAGCGGCGCGGTTTCAAGCTCTTCGACACCAAGGTCGAGCAGGAAGCGGAGGTTGTTGCTCCGGGCCCGTGGCCGGGGGCCGCCCGCGGCTGATTCGGCTCCTCCGCTTTCCGGTTCGCTGTGACCGACGACACCCTTGTCCACGATGCGGGACAAGGGTGTCCACATTTTGGATAATGCTGGACTGGGCCGAAAGTCCCGTGACACGCTTCCGGCATGGACCGCACTGGAAACGCCTTGGTGAGTCGACGCCACGTCGACCTCGGCCGCATGTCCAGCGCCATGTGTCCGGCTTGCTGATCGAGTCAGCGACGCCGCACGTCTGATCACTGATCTTCCCCGCTTCCCTCCCTGCGCAGCGCCGCGCGCACATTTCCGCATGTGCCCATACCCGCAGGTCAGAGAGCCGCTTTCCCGCTGCCCCGAAGGACGTAACCCCATGCCCGCCACGCCAGAGAAGCCCGCCCCAGCCACGCCCCGCCGCAAGGCGAGCCGTCACCGCGGCGAGGGCCAGTGGGCCGTGGGTCACTTCACGCCGCTCAATGGGAACGAGCAGTTCAAGAAGGACGACGACGGTCTCAATGTGCGGACACGCATTGAGACGATCTACTCGAAGCGCGGCTTCGACTCCATCGACCCCAACGATCTTCGCGGACGTATGCGCTGGTGGGGGCTTTACACCCAGCGCAAGCCCGGGATCGACGGCGGCAAGACCGCCATCCTGGAGCCGGAGGAGCTGGACGACGAGTACTTCATGCTGCGCGTGCGCATCGACGGCGGGCGGCTGACCACCGAGCAGCTGCGCGTCATCGGTGAGATCTCCGAGGAGTTCGCGCGCGGGACCGCCGACCTCACCGACCGGCAGAACGTCCAGTACCACTGGATCCGCATCGAGGACGTTCCCGAGATCTGGCGGCGGCTCGAAGCCGTGGGGCTCTCCACGACCGAGGCCTGCGGCGACACGCCGCGCGTCATCCTCGGCTCACCGGTGGCCGGTGTCGCCGAGAACGAGATCATCGACGGCTCCCCCGCCATCGACGAGATCCAGCGCCGCTTCATCGGCAACCCCGAGTTCTCGAACCTGCCGCGGAAGTTCAAGTCCGCGATCTCCGGCTCCCCGCAGCTGGACGTCGCCCACGAGATCAACGACGTCGCCTTCGTCGGCGTCCACCACCCCGAGCACGGCCCCGGCTTCGACCTCTGGGTCGGCGGCGGCCTCTCCACCAACCCCAAGCTGGGCGTGCGCCTCGGCGCGTGGGTGGCGCTGGAGGACGTGCCGGACGTGTACGGCGGCGTCATCGGCATCTTCCGCGACTACGGCTACCGCCGGCTGCGCAACCGCGCCCGCCTGAAGTTCCTGCTCGCCGACTGGGGCCCGGAGAAGTTCCGCCGGATCCTGGAGGACGAGTACCTCGACCGGAAGCTGACCGACGGCCCCGCGCCCGAGCAGCCCGCTGGCACCTGGCGCGACCACCTCGGCGTGCACCGGCAGAAGGACGGCCGCTTCTACGTCGGCTTCGCGCCCCGCGTCGGCCGCGTCGACGGCGCCACCCTCACGAAGATCGCCGAGGTCGCCGAGGCCCACGGCTCGGGACGCCTGCGCACCACCGCCGAGCAGAAGATGATCGTGCTCGACGTCGCCCAGGAGCAGATCGACTCGCTCGTCTCCGCGCTGGAAGCCCTCGATCTGCGGGTCAACGCCTCGCCGTTCCGGCGCGGCACGATGGCCTGCACGGGCATCGAGTTCTGCAAGCTCGCCATCGTCGAGACCAAGGCGCGCGGCGCCTCGCTCATCGACGAACTGGAGCGCCGCATCCCGGAGTTCGACGAGCCGATCACCATCAACATCAACGGCTGCCCGAACGCCTGCGCCCGTATCCAGGTCGCCGACATCGGCCTCAAGGGCCAGCTGGTCCTCGACGACAGTGGCAACCAGGTCGAGGGGTACCAGGTGCACCTGGGCGGCGCGCTCGGCCTCGACGCCGGTTTCGGCCGCAAGGTGCGCGGCCTGAAGGTCACCGCCGACGAGCTGCCCGACTACGTCGAGCGGGTCCTCAAGCGGTTCCAGGAACAGCGCACGGACGACGAGCGCTTCGCCACCTGGACCGCGCGCGCCTCCGAGGAGGACCTGAAGTGAGCGAGCGAGCCGCCCCCTTCCACTGCCCCTACTGCGGTGACGAGGACCTGCGACCGAACGAGACCGGGCACGGCGCCTGGGAATGCGCGGCATGCAACCGGGCCTTTCAGCTGAAGTTCCTCGGGCTGCTCGCCCGGGGAGTTCGGCACACCGACGGTGGAGGGGACCAGATATGACTGTCACTCAGAAGGCCCGTACGGACGAGGAGTTGAAGGCGCTCGCCGAGCAGGCCGGGCGCGACCTGGAGGACGCTTCGGCCCTGGAGATCCTCCAGTGGGCCGTCGACACCTTCGGGAAGACGTTCTGCGTGACCTCCTCCATGGAGGACGCGGTCGTCGCCCATCTCGCCTCGCGGGCCATGCCCGGCGTCGACGTCGTGTTCCTCGACACGGGCTACCACTTCCCGGAGACCATCGGCACCCGCGACGCCGTCGAGGCCGTGATGGACGTCAACGTCATCACCTTGACGCCGCGTCAGAGCGTGGCCGAGCAGGACGCCGAGTACGGTGCGAAGCTGCACGACCGCGACCCCGACCTGTGCTGCAAGCTGCGCAAGGTCAAGCCCCTTGAGGACGGCCTCAGTTCGTACGCGGCCTGGGCCACGGGGCTGCGCCGCGACGAGTCGCCGACCCGGGCGGACACCCCGGTCGTCGGCTGGGACGAGAAGCGGCGGAAGGTCAAGGTGTCGCCGATCGCCCGCTGGACGCAGGACGACGTCGACGCCTACGTCGCCGAGCACGGCGTCCTCACCAACCCCCTCCTGATGGACGGTTACGGCTCGGTCGGCTGCGCCCCCTGCACCCGCCGCCTGCTGGAGGGCGAGGATGCACGCGCCGGCCGCTGGGCCGGGAACGCCAAGACCGAGTGCGGGATCCACGGATGACCGCGGCACAGCGAGAGACGCCGCGGCAAGAGACTCGGCAGCAAGAGACCCAGGAGAACCACGTGACCGGAGCCACCGTCTGGCTCACCGGCCTGCCCAGCGCCGGCAAGACGACCATCGCGTACGAACTGGCGGGCCGCCTGCGTGAGGAGGGCCGCCGCGTCGAGGTGCTCGACGGCGACGAGATCCGCGAGTTCCTCTCGGCGGGCCTCGGCTTCAGCCGCGAGGACCGGCACACCAACGTGCAGCGGATCGGCTTCGTCTCCGAACTGCTCGCTCGCAACGGCGTGTTGGCCCTGGTGCCGGTGATCGCGCCGTTCGCGGACAGCCGCGAGGCGGTGCGCAAGCGCCACCAGGCGGGCGGCACCGCGTACGTCGAGGTGCATGTCGCGACGCCGGTCGAGGTCTGCTCCGTACGCGATGTGAAGGGCCTGTACGCCAAGCAGGCGGCGGGCGAGCTCTCCGGGCTCACCGGCGTCGACGACCCCTACGAAGAGCCCGAGTCGCCCGATCTGCGCATCGAGTCGCAGGACCAGACGGTGCAAGAGTCCGCCGCGGCCCTGCACGCGCTGCTCACCGAGAGGGGTCTGGCATGACCACCGTCGCCACTGTGACCGACGAGGGCACCGACAGCCCTTACGCGCTCAGCCACCTGGACGCCCTGGAGTCCGAGGCGGTGCACATCTTCCGCGAGGTCGCGGGCGAGTTCGAGCGGCCGGTGATCCTCTTCTCCGGCGGCAAGGACTCCATCGTCATGCTGCATCTGGCGCTGAAGGCGTTCGCCCCGGCGGCGATCCCCTTCTCGCTGCTGCACGTGGACACCGGGCACAACTTCCCCGAGGTCATCGAGTACCGCGACCGGGCGGTGGCCCGGCACGGGCTGCGGCTGCACGTCGCGTCCGTGCAGGAGTACATCGACGCCGGAAAGCTGCGCGAGCGCCCCGACGGGACGCGCAACCCCCTCCAGACCGTGCCGCTCACCGAGAAGATCCAGAGCGAGAAGTTCGACGCCGTCTTCGGCGGCGGGCGCCGCGACGAGGAGAAGGCGCGCGCGAAGGAGCGGGTGTTCAGCCTTCGTGACGAATTCTCGCAGTGGGACCCGCGCCGTCAGCGGCCCGAGCTGTGGCAGCTCTACAACGGCCGCCACGCGCCCGGCGAGCACGTCCGTGTCTTCCCGCTCTCCAACTGGACCGAGCTGGACGTGTGGCAGTACATCGCCCGCGAGGACATCGAGCTCCCGCAGATCTACTTCGCGCACGAGCGGGAGGTCTTCAAGCGCGCGGGGATGTGGCTGACCGCGGGCGACTGGGGCGGCCCCAAGAACAACGAGACGACGGAGAAGCGGCTGGTCCGCTACCGCACGGTGGGCGACATGTCCTGCACCGGCGCCGTCGACTCGGACGCCACCACGCTGGACGCCGTCATCGCCGAGATCGCCGCGTCGCGCCTGACCGAGCGCGGGGCGACACGCGCCGACGACAAGATGTCCGAGGCCGCGATGGAAGACCGCAAGCGCGAGGGGTACTTCTAACCATGAGCAACACCACAGTCGCCACCGAGCAGTTGGCCGATCTGTCGGCCACCACGCTGCTGCGGTTCGCCACCGCCGGATCCGTCGACGACGGCAAGTCCACCCTCGTGGGCCGCCTGCTGCACGACTCCAAGTCGGTCCTCACCGACCAGCTGGAGGCCGTCCAGCGCGTGTCGGCCGACCGGGGCGCCGACGCGCCCGACCTGGCGCTGCTCACCGACGGCCTGCGCGCCGAGCGCGAGCAGGGCATCACCATCGATGTGGCCTACCGCTACTTCGCCACCGCCCGGCGCCGGTTCATCCTGGCCGACACCCCGGGGCATGTGCAGTACACCCGCAACATGGTCACCGGCGCCTCCACCGCCGACCTCGCCGTCGTCCTCGTCGACGCCCGCAACGGCGTCATCGAGCAGACCCGCAGGCACGCCGCCGTCGCCGCCCTGCTGCGCGTCCCGCACGTCGTCCTCGCCGTCAACAAGATGGACCTCGTCGCGTACGACGAGAAGGTCTTCGCGCGGATCGCCGAGGAATTCACGGCGTACGCGCTGGAGTTGGGCGTCCCGGAGATCACCGCGATCCCGATCTCCGCACTCACCGGCGACAATGTCGTCGAGCCGTCCTCGAACATGGACTGGTACGGCGGCCCCACCGTCCTGGAGCACCTGGAGACGGTCCCGGTCAGCCACGACCTGACCTCCTGCCACGCGCGGCTTCCCGTGCAGTACGTGATCCGCCCGCAGACCGCCGAACACCCCGACTACCGCGGCTACGCGGGCCAGATCGCCGCCGGTACCTTCCGCGTCGGCGAGTCGGTGACGGTCCTGCCCTCGGGCCGCACCTCCAAGATCACCGGGATCGACCTGCTGGGCACGGCCGTGGACGTGGCATGGACGCCGCAGTCCATCACCCTGCTCCTGGAGGACGACATCGACATCTCCCGCGGTGACCTGATCGTGCCGAGCGGGGACACCCCGCCGACCACGCAGGACATCGAGGCGACGGTCTGCCATGTCGCGGACAGGCCGCTCGGCGTCGGCCAGCGGGTGCTGCTCAAGCACACCACCCGCACGGTCAAGGCGATCGTCAAGGAGATCCCCTCGCGGCTGACCCTGGACGACCTGTCCCAGCACCCGGAGCCGGGGCAGCTCGTCGCCAACGACATCGGGCGCGTGAAGGTCCGTACCGCCGAGCCCCTCGCGCTCGACGCGTACGCGGACTCCCGGCGCACCGGCTCGTTCCTGCTGATCGACCCGGCCGACGGCACGACGCTCGCGGCGGGCATGGCGGGCGAGGCGTTCGCCACGCCACCCGAGGCCAAGACCGTGGCCCCGGCCGATGACGAGGGCTGGGACTTCTGAGATGACCTACGTCGACGTGTTCGCGACGTTCGCGAAGGAGGGCGGCCGCATCGGCAGCGGCGCCCTCGGCAGCGGGCAGGGCGGAGTGGCGCGATGTGCGCGATGACGTACGCGCACCGCATGCGCGCCCTCCCCGTACGACGTACGCGAAGACGAAGACCTGCCGACCTCCCGGCCACGACCTGACGGCGTGCGCCGGGCCTACGAGGGGACCACCTCCCGTGCCTGCACCACGTACCCGATTCGCCGCCTTGGCGGCGCTGCCCCTGCTGGCCCTGGCGCTCGGCGCCTGCGGCTACGGCTCCGAGGCGACGGACCAGGACGACAAGTCCAAGATCGCCGCGGGCGCGAAGAAGATCGACGGCCTGGACAGCGTGAAGATCGGCTACTTCCCGAACCTCACCCACGCCACCGCCCTGGTCGGCAGCCGTGAGGGCCTGTTCCAGAAGGAGCTGGGCGGCACGGAGGCGAAGTACTCCCAGTTCAACGCCGGTCCCTCGGAGATCGAGGCGCTGAACGCGGGCTCGATCGACATCGGCTGGATCGGCCCCTCCCCCGCCATCAACGGCTACGTCAAGTCCCAGGGCACGAACCTGCGCATCATCGGCGGGTCGGCCTCCGGCGGCGTGAAGCTCGTGGTGGACCCCGAGAAGATCAAGTCCCTGGACGACGTCAAGGGCAAGAAGATCGCGACGCCGCAGCACGGCAACACCCAGGACGTGGCCTTCCTCAACTGGATCGCCGAGCAGGGCTGGAACGTCGACGCGCAGAGCGGCAAGGGCGACGTGTCGGTAATCCGCACCGACAACAAGATCACCCCGGACGCCTACAAGTCCGGCTCCATCGACGGCGCCTGGGTGCCAGAGCCGACCGCGTCCAAGCTGGTCGCCGAGGGCGGCAAGGTCCTCCTCGACGAGGCGGACCTCTGGCCGGACAAGAAGTTCGTGATCACCAACATCATCGTGAAGCAGAGCTTCCTGAAGGAGCACCCGAAGGTCGTCGAGGCCGTCCTGCGCGGCGCCGTGAAGACCAACGCGTGGATCGAGAAGAACCCGGACAAGGCGAAGGCCGCCGCGAACGCCCAGCTCAAGGCGGACTCCGGCAAGGCGCTGCCCGCCGAGGTCCTCGACCCGGCGTGGAAGTCCATCCGGACGACCAACGACCCGCTGGCCGCCACCCTCGACGCGGAGGCGGACCACGCGGTCAAGGCCGGCCTCCTGGAGAAGCCCGACCTCAAGGGCATCTACGACCTCCGTCCGCTGAACAAGGTCCTCCAGGCCGCGGGTGAGTCCCCGGTCGACGACGCCGGTCTCGGCGTCGAGTAGTCCCGGAATAAGCCCAGTTCCCAGGAGTTCCCAGGAGGTGACGACCATGGCGACCACCCTCGCCGAGGCCGCGGACGACATCCGCACCGCGACAACGCAGGCCGCCCGGATCGAGCACGTATCGAAGTCGTTCGGCGGTCCCGCCGGGTCCCAGCTCGTCCTCGACGACATCACGCTCGATGTCGCGCCGGGCGAATTCGTCACGCTCCTGGGAGCCTCGGGCTGCGGGAAGTCGACGCTGCTCAATCTGGTCGCCGGGCTCGACAAGCCCTCGGCGGGCGCCATCACGACAGACGGCCGGCCCGCCCTGATGTTCCAGGAGCACGCGCTCTTCCCGTGGCTGACCGCGGGCAAGAACATCGAACTCGCCCTGAAGCTGCGCGGCGTACCCAAGGCGGAGCGCCGCCCGAAGGCCGAGGAGCTGCTCGAACTCGTCCGGCTGCAGGGGTCGTACGGCAAGCGCGTGCACGAGCTGTCCGGCGGCATGCGCCAGCGCGTGGCGCTGGCCCGCGCACTCGCGCAGGACAGCAGGCTCCTGCTGATGGACGAGCCGTTCGCGGCGCTCGACGCGATCACCCGTGACGTGCTGCACGACGAGCTGACCCGCGTCTGGCGCGAGACGAACGTCTCCGTCCTCTTCGTCACGCACAACGTCCGCGAGGCCGTGCGCCTCGCCCAGCGCGTCGTGCTCCTCTCGTCGCGTCCCGGCCGGGTGGCGCACGAGTGGCGGGTCGACATCCCGCACCCGCGCCGCATCGAGGACTCCGCCGTGGCGGAACTGTCCGTCGAGATCACCGAGAAACTGCGTGGGGAGATCCGCCGACATGGCCAGCACTGAGACGACCGGCCCCATCAAGGAGGCCGGGGCGGCCAAGGAGGCCGGGGACAGCCAGGACCTCGCCGGCCTGGAGGCGGGGCTCGACGCCCTGGAGACCACCGCGGGGCCCGTCCGCACCCCGGTGCGCCAGGTCCTGGTGCAGAAGGTGCTTCCGCCGCTCACCGCGGTGCTGCTCGTCCTGCTGGTCTGGCAGGCGCTGGTCTCCTTCGAGGTCGTCGACGACCCGGGCAAGCTGCCCTCGCCGTCCGCGGTCTGGGACGAGGTGCGCGAGGCGTGGCTGCAGGGCACGCTCCTCGACTTCATCTGGACATCCGTCTCACGCGGCCTGCTCGGCTTCGTGTTCGCCCTGGCGATCGGCACGCCGCTCGGGTTGATCGTCGCCCGGGTGCGGTTCATCAGGGCCGCGATCGGCCCGATCCTCTCCGGACTCCAGTCGCTTCCCTCCGTGGCCTGGGTGCCGCCAGCGGTGCTCTGGCTGGGCCTGGACAACAAGATGATGTACGCGGTGATCCTGCTCGGCGCCGTGCCGTCCATCGCCAACGGCCTGGTGTCGGGCGTCGACCAGGTGCCGCCCCTGTTCCTGCGCGCGGGCCGCACGCTCGGCGCGACGGGGCTGCGGCACACCTGGCACATCGTGCTCCCGGCGGCGCTGCCCGGCTATCTCGCGGGGCTCAAGCAGGGCTGGGCGTTCTCCTGGCGCTCCCTGATGGCCGCCGAGATCATCGCGTCGTCGCCGGAGCTGGGTGTGGGTCTCGGCCAGCTCCTGGAGAACGGCCGCAACGCCAGCTCCATGCCCATGATCTTCCTGGCCATCTTCCTCATCCTGATCGTCGGCATCGCCATCGACCTGCTCATCTTCAGTCCGTTGGAGCGGCGCGTGCTGCGCGGCCGCGGTCTCCTCGTGAAGAGCTGACTCACCATGCGCCGACCCGTACTCCTCACGCACCGGCCCGTGCTGCTCGTCATCGCCCACGGCAGCCGCGACCCGCGGCACGCCGCGACCGTGCACGCGCTGGTGCGCCGGGTGCGCTCGCTGCGCCCGGGGCTCCGGGTGGAGACGGGCTTCCTGGACTTCAACGCCCCTTCGGTGCCGGATGTGTTGGAGAGGCTCGCGGCCGAAGGCGTACGAGACGTCGTGGCACTGCCGCTCCTCCTGACGCGCGCGTTCCACGCCAAGGCGGACATCCCGGCGGTGCTGCGCGAGGCCCCATCGTCCCTGCGCATCCGCCAGGCACCGGTACTCGGCCCGTCCCCGCTCCTCCTGCACGCCCTGGAGCAGCGGTTGTACGAGGCGGGGCTCGACCCCGCCGACAAGTCCTCGACCGGGGTCGTGCTGGCCTCGGCGGGGTCATCCGACCCGGAGGCGATCGCAGTGATCGCTGAAATCGCGCGGGAGTGGCGGCTCACCGGTTGGTGTGCCGTGCGGCCTGCGTTCGCCTCCGCATCCCTGCCGCGCACGGAGGACGCCGTGCGCGCACTGCGTGCCGTGCCCGGAGTACGGCGAGTGGCGGTCGCCCCCTACGTCCTCGCGCCCGGTTTCCTGCCGGACCGCATCGCGCGGGGCGCCGCCGGGGCGGACGTACTCGCGGACGTCCTCGGCCCCGCACCAGCGGTGGCGCGGCTGCTCGTGCGGCGCTACGACGAGACGTACGCGCCCGAGGCCTGCCCCGTTGCTCCTCTGGCGCGGATTCCCGCACTGGCCTAGCTTGTGGGTTCATGACCCCGAGCCGATCCCGCACACTGTGGCTGCGGACCGAACCCCTGCACGCGGTGATCTACTTCGAGGAGCGCTGCCGCGGCCTCGGCCGCGCGGTGGGCCTCAAGGGCTTCTGGATGGGGTATTTCGCCGCCCGTACCGCGCCGATGGGCCGCGTCGGGCCGGGCGTCGCCTCGGCGGCACTCGGTGTCTTCGCGCCGGGCATGGTGGCGCGCGCCCTGCCCTCGGCCTGGGAGTACGCCTCACCGGACCGGGTCGTCGAGGAGCGGGCCCGCCTCGCGGCCCGCGCCCTGCGCCAACTGGTCCCCGACATAGCCGTCCTGACGACAGCGGCCAACCCACCCCTGACAGCCGTGGTCGACGACGCGCCGCCACTGGCCCGTCCCCTGTTCGCCGCCAACCGCGACCTGACGGACCGCGCCGACCCGGTGGAACGCCTGTGGCAACTGTCCACCTGCGTACGCGAGTTCCGCGGCGACGCGCATGTGGCGGCCCTCGCCGACCACGGCCTGGACGCGTGCGAGGCCCTCGCCCTGGCCGCCGCGACCGGCAGGGTGGACGCGGCACGCATCCGCCAGGACCGCGGCTGGAGCGAGGAGGAGTGGGAGACGTCCGTGGACCGGCTGCGCGGCCGCGGCCTGATCGACACGGCGGGCCGCGTCACCGAACGCGGGGTGACGGAGCGCGAGCTGATCGAGGACGACACGGACCGCCTGTCGGACCGCCTGCTGCGTCCCCTCACCATCCCCGCGGCGGACACCCTCCTCGCCGCCCTCCACCCGGCGGCCCGCTCCATCCAGAACTCCGGCGTCCTGCCCTACCCCAATCCCATCGGGCTGCCGCGAACGGTGGGGTAAAGCGCTTGCCCCGCCCGTCCCCGCCCCATACCGTCTCGCGGATGACACCCGAACTGCGGTCCGAACGTCTCTCGCTCCGCGCCTATGCCGCCGCCGACGAGGCGCACTTCGTCGCGCTCTTCCAGGACGAGGCCGTGGGCCGCTGGTTCGGGGACGGGATGCAGAGCGCGGCGGAGGACCGCGCGCTGTTCGGGCGGATATTCAGCCTCGTCTACGCCGAGGAGCGCTTTCCCGTGTGGGCGGTGCGGTACGAGGGGCGCTACGTCGGGCACGCCGAGATCAAGCCCTCCCCGGAGACCTGGCTCGACGGGCACGAGATCGTCTACGGACTGACCAGGGAGAGCTGGGGCCTCGGTCTGGGGACGGAGCTGGCGCGGCTGCTGACCTCGTACGGGCACGAGACCCTCGGGCTCGCCGAGGTGCACGCGACCGTGGACGCGGAGAACACCGCCTCCATCACCGTCCTCAAACGCCTCGGTTACACCCAGCAGCGCGAGGTTCCGGAGGAGAACGGCAGCACTACTCTGCTGCTGACCTCCCGGGTTCAGCAGCCCCTCACCCCTCGCTGAAGGGTGTCCCCTGGTGGAACCAGAGCCTCCACCCGTCGCCCGTGCGGCGCCACAGCGAGCTGCGGTGGGCGCGGCGGCCGCTGGTGTCCGTGTCGAAGGTCAGGTGCACCAGGTCGTCGGCGAGCTGGACGCCCCGCATGTGGGAGGTCGTGGTGGCGCGGCTCGCGGGGTCGGGGCGCGCCGTGAGGACCCCTACGATCGACTCCCGGTCCCAGCGCGTGCCGGACGCGCCGATTTCCGTGAACTCCGGGTGCAGCAGCGCCCCGAAGAGCTTCGGCGAGGCCCGCGCCTCGGGGTCGAGGAGGCGCAGCTCGCCCTCGATGGCGGCTTCCACGGCGGGGGTGTGTTCAGACACGGGTCATCTCCACGTATGTCCTGGTCACCATGCGCACACGATATGCGTGCGCGGACGGTGAAGCGGCCGCCGTGCCCCGTGGGGGTGGGCACGGCGGCCGCGGCTCAGTGGGCGGCGAGGGTTACTCGACGACCTTCAGGAGCTTGTTGGGCGTGCCCTCGCTCGGGTTGGAGATCTTGTCCGGGGTGGCGCCGTCGGTCAGGGCCTTGGCGACGTCCGCGGGCTTGGCGTCCGGGTGGGCGGCGACGTAGACGGCGGCGGCGCCCACGACGTGCGGGGCCGCCATCGACGTACCGGAGATGGTGTTGGTGGCGTCGTCACCGGTGTTCCAGGCGGAGGTGATGTCCGAGCCCGGGGCGTAGAGGTCCACGGCCGAGCCGAAGTTGGAGAAGTCCGACTGCGCGTCGTCCTTGGTGGAGGAGGCGACCGTGATGGCCTCCTTCACGCGGGCCGGGGAGACCTGGGCGGCGTCGCTGGACTCGTTGCCGGCGGCGACCGCGTAGGTGACGCCCGCGGCGATCGACTTCTGGACGGCCGCGTCGAGCGCCTCGTCCGCGCCGCCGCCGAGGCTCATGTTGGCGACGGAGGGGCCCTGGTGGTTCTTGGTGACCCAGTCGATGCCCGCGACGACCTGCTCGGTGGTGCCGGAGCCCTGGTCGTCCAGGACGCGGACCGCGACGATCTTCGCCTTCTTGGCGACGCCGTGCGCCTCACCGGCGATGGTCCCGGCGACGTGCGTGCCGTGGCCGTTGCCGTCGTCGGCGTTGTCGTCGTTGTCGATGGCGTCGAAGCCGGAGGTGGCGCGGCCGCCGAAGTCCTTGTGGCTGACGCGGACACCCGTGTCGATGACGTACGCGGTGGCGCCCTCGCCCGCGGCGTCCGGGTAGGTGTACTTGCTGTCGCCCGCGGCGTCCGCCTGGTCGATGCGGTCCAGGCCCCAGGAGGGCGGGCTGGCCTGGGTGGCGTCGATGGTGAACCTCTTCGACTGGACGACCTTGCCGACGGCCGGGTCGGCGGCCAGGCGCTTGGCCTCGGTCTCGGTCAGGCCCTTGGCCGAGAAGCCGTTGATGGCGGAGGAGTAGTTGCGCCTGAGCTCGCCGCCGTACTCCTCGGCGAGGTCGGACTTCGCGTCCTTGTCCGCCTTCTCGTCGAGCATGACGATGTAGCTGCCGGCGACGGCGCCCTTGGCGTCGGCGCCGTAGACCTTGCCCTCGGCGGGGGTGGCCGCGCCGGCGAAGGAGGTGGCGAAGACGGTGACACCGATCGCGGTGGCGGTGGTGGCTATCGCGGCGGTGAGCTTCATCGTGCGGGCGCGCTTGTGAGTTGCCATGAAGGAGGGGTCTCCTCGTGGTGTGTGGGGGGATGTGGGGGGTATTCAGCTGTCTTGCCAGAGGAGTGCCGTGGCGAACAAGTCGTCGCGACGTCCCCTGACGCCCGGAAGATCTCCGGGTGTTGGGACGAAACCCTGACTGATTGACGCGCGCAGATCAATACCTACATGCAGCTGTGACTTGTTCAACAAGGTTCTGTAATAACAAACCGGATCTTGCCGCATCGGAACGGACATCCAGGGACCCAAGCACCCCAACTCCGGGTGACGGCAAGCATTTTGCGCCCCACGCGCGAGCGTCCCCCCACAGCGCGATGCCGGGCGGGCTGGAGATCCCAGCCCGCCCGGCATGGCGTAAACATGACGTACGAACGATGTACGAACGACGTACGGACGACGCGGATTACGCCGCGACGGGAACCTTCTGCTCCTCGAAGGAGTCGATCGTCCGCGTGAAGTCACGCGTCGACAGCAGCAGCTTGTAGATGATGGCGAGTTCGAAGACCAGCAGCAGCGCACCGGAGACGATCGTCGCGGGGATCACCACGTCGAAGAGCGGGCCGATCATGAAGACGCCCATCTGGAACTCGATGCCGCTCACCAGGTGCGCGCGGATGCGGTGGCGCAGCAGGAAGGAGCGGGCCCGCAGATATGCGGGGAACTTCCGCCGGAACTCCTGGTGCAGGTCGACCACCTGCTTCTTGGGCGGCGCGACCGGCGCCGCCTCCCCGTCGGCACCGGTCCCCTCCGCCGTCTGCGGGGCGTAGTCGGCCTCGTCCGCGGCCCGCTGGAGGTCCTGCTCGATGTCCGCCGAGGGGTTGTCCCGCAGCAGGTCCTCCATGAAGGCGAGCTCCGCCGCGTTCAGCGCGCGCCGCGCGGCCCGCATGCGCGACTTGATCTGCTTGCGCATGGAGTGGCGGATCTTGAAGATCTCCAGCGAGTTGATGTACCGCAGGGTGTCGAGCGCCACGACGACGAGGGCGAGCCAGATGTAGAGGGTGTCGCCGGTGCGCTCGTACTGGCCGCCCATCAGGGCGACGCCGCAGACCATGACGCGGATGCGGTCGAAGACGAAGTCGAGCCAGGCCCCGAAGACCGAACCCTGTCCGGTGAGCCGGGCGACCTTGCCGTCCATGCAGTCGAGGATGAAGCTGAGGTGGTAGATGACGGCGCCGAGGGCGAGCCACTTCCAGTCGCCGAGCGCGAAGCACGCGGCGGAGCCGAGACCGAGAAGGAACGCGCCCCACGTGATCTGGTTGGGCGTGATTCTCGTGCGCATCGCGGTGAACCGCACGAGCGGCGTGGCGACCGGGTCGACAAGCAACACGGTCCACCACGCGTCGCGCTTCTTCTGAGTGATGCGACGCACCTCGGCGAGGGGCGGTATGTCTCGACGCATGTGGGGTCAACTTCCTGGCGTTCGACGAAAGTTCACCTCACGCTAGGGAGGGGTTCGTGCAAGTCACAAGATTCCCGGCGTGCAACCTTTCACCGGGGGTAACAGTCAACCTTTCAGGACGAGTCAATGGCCCTTCCAGGACAGTGCCGCGTTACCTGAGCGTTACCAAATGTCCCGGCTTTTACTGAATGGCGTCACACAGCGTTACGCCGAGGGTCGGGCGGCCCGCGCCTTCGCCAGCTCCTCCTCGATGAGATCGGCCGCCTGCCGCGTGCCGCCCTCCGCCGCCATCGAGGCCTGGACCGCGGCCAGTCTGCGGGCGACCTCGGGGTCCTCGACCAGCGCGAGGACCGCCTCGCGCAGCACGTCGGCAGTCGCCTCCGCCATCGGCAGCCGCCGGGCCACACCGAGCCCCTGCAGCATGTCGGCGTTGCCGAACTGGTCGGTGGCCAGCGGCACGGCCACCATCGGCGTCGCGGTGGCCAGCCCCTCCTGACTGCCGCCCGCGCCCGCGTGCGTGATGAACGCGTCCGCCTTCCTGAGGATCGCCAGCTGCGGCACCCAGTGGTGCACCTCCACGTTCCCCGGCACCTCGCCGAGCTCGCTCGCGTCGACATGCTTGCCGACCTGGAGCACCACGTGCCAGCCCGGCAGGTCCCCGAAGGCCTTGACGCACTCGCGGTAGAAGCCGGGCTGCTTGGTGAGGGCCGAGCCGAGCGAGACGAGGAGCACCTTCTCCGCGCCGGCGGGCCGCTCCCAGTCGCCCTGCGCCACCCGGTCACCTTGGCAGGCGCCGACGAACGTGTGCACGCTCTCGTCGACCCGGTCGGCGTTCGGCTGCAGCGCCTTCGGGATCAGCACGAGCGAGCGCGGCGGCCTGCCGACGAAGGAGTCGGGGTGCTGCGTGACGCCGTTCTCGGCGAGCCAGCCGACGAAGCGGTCGTAGTACGCCCGGCCGCGCTCGGACTCCCTCAGCTCCGCGTACATCGGCTCGGCGACCTCCTCCTCGTAACCGTCCCAGGCGACGAGGTTCGGCGAGAGCGAGATCTCGGGGACGCCCCAGCGACGGGCGAGGACCCGCGCCGGGTACGAGGTGATGTCGTACAGGACGAGGTCGGGCTCATCGCCCTCGTAGGCGCGGGCGAGCCGCGGCAGGACCTCGATCGCGTCGGCGAGGAACGGCTCGATGTTGTCGATCAGCTCGGTGCCCCAGGCGTCCGGGTCGTCGTCCGGCGACGGGAGCGTCGTGTCGTAGAGCCGGGGTTCGGCGCCGGTCTCGGCGACCTTCCCCTCGAAGGCGTGCGGGATGGCGTACGTGACGCGGTGGCCGCGGGCGACGAGTTCCCGGATGACTTCGAGGCTCGGGTTCACGTGGCCGTGGGCGGCGATCGAGAACATGGCGATGTGGGCGGGCCTGTCGGGCCGGGGTGGGGTCATACCCAGACCTTAAGCGAGACGATACGTCTCGTGCAACATATTGGGCATGTGCGCCCCATCTGCCGACTCACCGCCTCATTCGACGCCCGGCTCCCGCTCCGCCGACTCGTTGTAGCGCAGGAGATACGCGGCGAACCGCGACAGGTCCGGCCCGCTCCACTCCCCCAGGCGTTCCTGGAAGGCGACCCGGCGGGCGTTGCCGACCTGCGCCAGCACGTCGTTGCCCCGGTCGGTGAGGTGCAGGACATGGACCCGGTGGTCCGCCGGATCGAGCCGCCGCTCGACGAGCCCGGCCTTCTCCAGGGCCCCCACCTGTCTGCTGATCGTCGATTTGTCGAGGGTGTAGTGCGCGGCCAGGTCCGTGGCCCGGCAGCCGCCCCGGTCTTCGAGGTGGCTGAGCAGCGTGAAGGACACGAGTGAGAGCTCGGGGTGCATCCGCGCGGCGGTGGCACGCGCCCGCCGGGCGAACGCCGTCATCTCCCGCTGGATGATCTCGATGGACTCATCCCTGGGACCCGGGGTGGGGCCACTGCGGACACCGTCTCGTTCGGTCACGATTTCTCCCTCTTCCCGAATGGTTGTAGAGTACAACATCAAGAGAGAGTTGTATTTACCAACTACTACCTTCCCCCTACCTGGAGCCCCCATGTCCGCCACCGCGGCACCCGCCCCCGGACTGCGCGACACCCTGCGCCATGTCCTCCTCCATCTGGTGACGCCCCTGCTGATGTGCCTCGGCATGGGCCTCGCCTACATGGGCGCATTCGTCACGCCCGAGCCGAACGACCTGCCGATCGCCGTCGTCGGAACGGGCCCGCAGACCCAGGTCCTCGCGCAGACCGTCAAGGACAAGGCGGGCGACGCGCTCGACGTACGCACCCTCGCCGACCGCGGGCAGGCGGTCGACGCGCTCAAGTCCCTGGACATAGCCGGGGCCTATGTCCCCGACGCCAAGTCGCCCGAGCTGATCGTCGCCTCGGCCGGGTCCGACATGAGCGCGATGGCGGTGCAGAAGATCTTCACGCCGGTCGCGGCAGAGCAGGGCGTTCCGCTGAAGGTCACCGATGTGGCGGCGCCGGTGGCCGACGACCCCACGGGCCAGGGCCTGTTCTTCCTGCTCGTCGCCGTCAGCATCGGCTCCTACGCCTCGGTGGCCGTGCTCGGCGCGGCGGGCGCGGGGCTGCGGATGCGGGCGCGCGCGGGTCTCGTCGTGGGGGTCTCCCTCGCGGTCAGCCTCATCGGCGCGGCGCTCGCGGGGCCGATCTTCCACCTGGCGCACCAGGGCCTCTGGGGCGTCTGGGCGATGTCCTGGCTCTACTCGGCCGGGGTCCTCTTCATCGGCGTAGGACTGCATACGTTCCTCAAGCGCTGGACGACGCTGACGATGATGGTGCTCTTCGTGATGCTGAACTTCACGACGTCCGGCGGTCTCTTCCGGCCCGAGCTGCAGAACGGCTTCTTCGGCTCGCTGCACGCGTTCTGGAACGGCGCGGGCTTCGTCGAGGGCATCCGCAGCCACCTCTACTTCGGCGGCCACGACCTCGGCCGGCACGTCGTGACGCTGACCGCGTGGCTCGCGCTCGGCCTGCTGATGGTCGCCGTCGCGGGGCTGTGGGAGCGGCGCCGGCGCACAGCGGTGGCCCCGGTCGTCGCCCACCGCGAGGCGGAGCAGGAGCAGGAGGAGGAGATGGAGGAGTCGGTGGCGGTGTAAGGCCCGGCGCCCGCTGCCCATCACCCCCGACCCTACGGACACACGTGGGGCACGGCCCCGCCACGCGCTCCTAGCGCTGATATCTGGCGAGCACCAGATTGCCGTCCTTCACCAGCCGCTTCCGCAGCTCCGCGAGGCCGATCGCCCCGCTGTAGTACTCCTGGAACGCCGGGGTGGCGACCTTGTCCTTCCACTCGGGGTAGCCCCGCACCGACTGGGCGGGTGCCGAGCGCAGATGCTCGGCGAGGGCGGTGCCCGTCGCCCAGTCGTTCTTCTCCGTGTGCAGCGCGGGGTCCTTCAGCGCTTCCTTGCCGGTCGGCAGCATCCAGTCGCCGCGCGCCAGCTTCACCATGTTCCCCGGCTGGAGGAAGAAGTCGATGAACTCGGCCGCCTCCTTCTTGTGCGGGCTGTCCTCGGAGACGGACAGGGTCTGCGGGCTGACGCCCTGGGCGAGCCCCTGGGACCCGGCGGGCGCGGGAAGCACCTGCCAGTCGAAGCCCTCGGGGGCCTGCTGGGCGATCTGCTGGCGGTAGGAGAAGCCGAGCGGGACCATCGCGTACTTCCCGCCGAAGAAGCCGGGCAGGGTGTCGGAACCGCCCATGCCGAGGGTCGTCCCGGAGGCGCTCTTGTCGTTGTTGACCTGGTCGTGGACCGTGCGGGGCATGATCTCGTCGCCCTCGTCGAAGCGGACGTCTACCTTGCCGTCCGCACCGCGGTGGAACATCCGGCCGCCGGCCGACAGGGAGAGGTTGAGCGTCGCGGAGACCGGTTCCTTCAGCGGCCAGACGACGCCGTACTTCCCGTCCTCGCCGTCGCCCAGTTCCTTGGTGACGTCCCTGAACTCCGCCCAGCTCCAGGGCTTCTCGGGCGTGGGAATCCGTACGCCCGACTCCTTCAGCCACTTGGCGTTGGCGATCAGGACGCGCGGCTCCTGGAGGAACGGCACGCCGTAGACCTTGCCGCCGAACGTCGTCGTCTCCCAGCTGCGCTTCGGGATGTCGGACGTGAGGCGTTCGGGGAGCAGCTCGCCGAGATCCGCGAGGTAGCCGCCGTACGCGAAGTCGGCGAGGTCGTCCGAGGCGTCATGGATGATGTCCGGCGCCTCACCGCCCTCGAAGGAGGTGAGCAGCTGGTCGTGGACGCTGTCCCAACTGCCCTGGACATACTCGACCTGGACGTCGGGGTGGGTGGCGTTCCACTCCTTGACCAGCGCCTTGTTGGCGTCGACGGACTCTTTCTGCCAGGCGAGCGACTGGAACTGGAGGGTGATCTTCCCGTCTCCGTCGCCGGAGTCGCCGCCGCAGCCGGTGAGCAGCAGGGCGAGAGCCGTCGCGGCGGCGGCGATCGGGCGCGCTACGGCACGCATCAGGCCTTCACCGCCCCCGCCAGCATGCCGCCCGTGATCCGCTTCTGGATGATCGCGAAGATGACCAGCGAGGGGATCGTCGCGAGGAACGCCGCGGCGGCGAGCGGCCCGAGGTCCGCGACGCCCTCCGCACCGATGAAGCGGTTGAGGATGACCGGCAACGTCTGCTTCTCCGGGGTCTTGAGCAGGACGAGCGCGAAGAAGAACTCGTTCCATGCGGTGATGAAGGCGAACATCGCGGTGGCCACGACGCCGGGTGCGAGCAGCGGCGCGACGACCGACACGAACGTACGCGCCTTGCTCGCCCCGTCCACCGCCGCCGCCTCCTCCAGCTCGGCGGGCACCGCGCGGACGTACCCGACGAGCATCCACAGCGCGAAGGGCAGCGACCACACCACGTACGCCATGATCAGTCCGAGCAGCGAGTTGATCAGGTGGAGGTTCTTCAGGATCAGGAAGAGCGGGATGATGATCAGGACGAACGGGAAGGCCTGGCTGACCACCACCCAGCCGGTGGCCGCCCGCGCGAGGCGGGTGCGGTGCCTGGCCATGACGTACGCCATCGGCGTCGCGATGACGACCGAGATCAGGGCCGCGCTGACCGCCGCCACCAGGGAGTTGCCGGCGGCCTGGAGGAGCGGCTGCTCGTCGAAGGCCTGCCGGAAGTTCTCCAGGGTCGGGTCCTTGGGGATCCAGGTGGGGTGCAGGCTGCCCAGTTCCCGTGCGGGCTTGAAGGCCGTGGAGATCAGCCAGAGGAACGGGAAGGCGAGGAAGACGAGGTAGGCGGCGAGCGCCGCGTACTGCGCGGCGCGGGTCGACTTCTTCGTACGCATCATGCCTCGTCGCCTCCCTTCAGGCGGCCCACGAGGTACAAGGCGAGGAGGACGGAGATCACGGCGACCATCACGCAGCCCATGGCCGCGGCGTAGCCGAACTGGCCGTAGCGGAAGGCCTCTTCGTAGGCGAAGAGCATGGGCAGGCGGGTGCGGCCGCCGGGGCCGCCCTGGGTGAGGACGTAGACCAGGGCGAAGGAGTTGAAGTTCCAGATGAAGTTGAGCGCCGTGATGGCGAGGGCGACCGGTCTGATGGCGGGCCAGGTCACGGTACGGAAGCGCCGCCAGGCGCCCGCGCCGTCCATCGCGGCGGCCTCGTGCAACTCGCGCGGCGTGTTCTGCAACCCGGCGAGCAGGGCCACGGTGGTCTGCGGCATGCCCGCCCAGACGCCGACGACGATCACGGCGAGGAGCGCGGTGGCCGTGCCGGTCAGCCAGTCCTTGCCGGCTCCGAGGCCGAGGTCGGAGAGCGTCTCGTTCAGCACGCCCGCGTCCGGGTGGTAGACGAGCCGCCACATGATGCCGACGACCACCTCGGGCATCGCCCAGGGGATGATCGCGAGCGCCCGCGCCAGCCAGCGCATCCGCAGCGGCTGGTTCAGCAGGAGGGCCAGACCCAGCGCGAGGAGGAACTGCGGCACGGTCACGCCGAACGCCCACAGCAGCCCGATGCGGAACGAGTCCCAGAACAGCGTGTCGTGCAGCAGGTCCTGGAAGTTGAGAGCACCGATCCACTGGGTGGGCTCGGTGCGGCCCGCCTGGGAGTCGGTGAAGGCCAGCGCGATGCCGTAGAGGAGCGGGCCGACGCTGAGGACGAGGATCGGGATCAGTGCGGGCAGCACGAGGAACCACGCGCCGTGGTCCGCGACCCCGCGGTCCGGCGCGCCTCTCGCTGACCGCTTCGTCGCGGTCGCCAATGTCACGGAATCGGCTCCTTCGGGCGGCTCATACGGGTCTGGCCGCCCTGGCGGCCCCCGTCATCGTGCTGATGTGATCTTGATACGTCAAGCAGCTGCGCAGCCACCTCGCATGCCTGTTGGCCTGTGTGAATGCGAGACTGTCGGCGAAACGGGGCAACGGGTGCGGGAGGCACGGCATGGACGAGGCACGGGCGCGGCACGTACTGGACGCGGCGGAGCTGGCGGTTCCGGTGAGTGGGGCCGAGCTGCTCGCCCTCGGCGAGAACGCGGTGTTCGGCGTCGGCGGCCTGGTCGTCAAGGTCGGCCGCGACGCCCCCGAACTCCTCGACCGGGCGCGGCGCGAACTGGCCGTCGCCCGCTGGCTGGAGAAGGCGGGCGTCCCCGCCGTGCGGGCCGCCGAGGCCGAGCCCCGGGTGGTCGACGGCCACCCGGTGACGCTCTGGCACCGGCTCCCGGAAGCCGTGCGCCCCGCCGAACCGCGTGACCTCGCCGCGCTGCTGCGTCTCGTGCACGCACTGGACTCCCCCTCCTTCGAACTCCCTCGGCGCGAACTGCTCGGCGGTGTGGAGCGCTGGCTGCGGCTCGCGGGTGACACGATCGATCCGGCGGACGCCGACTATCTGCGCGAGCGCAGGGACGGGTTCGCGACGGCCTCGGCCGCGCTGACCCCGCACCTCCGGCCGGGACCGATCCACGGGGACGCGCTGCCCCGCAACGTCCTGATCGGTCCGGACGGCCCGGTGCTCGTGGACCTGGAGACCTTCTCCACCGACCTGCGGGAGCACGATCTGGTCGTCATGGCGCTCTCCCGCGACCGGTACGGGCTCCCCCCGGAGGCGTACGACGGATTCGTGTCGGTCTACGGGTGGGACGTGCGGGAGTGGGAGGGGTGCGCGGTGCTGCGCGGCGCCCGGGAGACGGCCAGCTGTGCGTGGGTCGCGCAGCACGCGCCCTCCAACCCGAAGGCGCTCGCCGAGTTCCGGCGGCGGGTGGCGTCCCTGCGGGACGGTGACGCCGAGGTGCGCTGGTACCCCTTCTGACTCGGCTCGCCGACGGCTTCCGGCTCAGCTCGCCGAGGGTATGGGCTCCTTGAGGGGCCACACCCCGTCCACGACCGCGTCCGGATTGCCCTTCTTCCTGAGGAAGTCCTGGAAGTCCGCCGCCCACTCCGCATACCACTCGATCTGGCGGCGGTGCAGCTCCGCGGGGCCGAGGGTGGCGACCTTGGGGTGGCGGCCGGCTATCGCGCAGGCGAGGCGGGCGGCCGCCTGGGCATCGGCCGCGGCGTCGTGGGCGGACTCCAGGACCACGCCGTACTCCGTGCAGACCGCCTCCAGATTCCGCTTGCCCCTGCGATAGCGGTCCACGGAACGGTCGATGGTGTACGGATCGATGACCGGGCCGGGCTCCGCGCCGCCGAGCCTCTCGCGCAAGGACGGCAGGCCGTGCCGCCGCAGCTCCGCGGCGAGCAGGCTCAGGTCGAAGACCGCGTTGTACGCGACGACCGGGACGCCCGACTGCCAGTACGAGACGAGGACGTCGGCGAGCGCGTCGGCCACCTCGGCGGCGGGCCTGCCCTCGGCCGCGGCCCGCTCGTTCGTGACGCCGTGCACGGCCACCGCCTCGTCCGGAATCGGAACTCCCGGATCCGCCAGCCAGGTGCGGCGCCCCAGCGTCTCGCCGGCCTTGACCTCGATCACCGCCCCGGTGACGATGCGTGCCTCGCCCGGATCCGTCCCGGTCGTCTCCAGGTCGAAACCGATCAGCAGCTCCTGGTGCCAGCCCATGGCCGCCCCCTTCCTCGTGGTGCTTTCCCCCAGTGACCACCACGATCCCATGCGCCACTGACAATCCGAGGTCCGCGTTCCACTCACCCGGGCCGGGGCGGGTCATGGGGCGTGCCATGGAACGGGTCAGGACACCGGCCGCGAGTCCGCCCACGCCACCTCGAACTCCTCGCGGTATGTGGCGAAAAGGCCACCATCGCCCGGATCATCCGATTTCACCACGCGGCCGCCGCCGCGCAGCACGAGCACCGGCGCCTCCATCCCACGCGTCCTGCGCAGATACGACTGGACGACAGCTATACCGTCCGCCCCGTCCCCGTCGACCAGATACGCGGTGAAGCGCGGCGTCTCGTCGAAGACCTGGATCTCGAAGGCCCCCGGATCACGCAGGCGCGCCCGCACCCGGCGCATGTGCAAGATGTTCATCTCGACGGAACGGCTCAACTCGCCCTTCTTGATGCCCAGCTCCCGCTCCCGGCGCTTGACCGCGCTGCTCGCCGGGTTGAGGAACAGCAGCCGCACCCGGCACCCCGACTCGGCCAGCCGGACCAGACGCCGCCCCGAGAAGTTCTGCGCCAGAAGGTTGAGGCCGATACCGATCGCGTCGAGGCGGCGGGCGCCGCCGAAGATGTCCTCGGCGGGGAACTGGCGCAGGAGGCGCACCCGGTCCGGGTGCACGGCCACCACATCCGCGTAACGGTCGCCGACCAGATCCTCGACCGCGTCCACGGGAAGCCGCCGCGCGGACGGCGTGTCGGTGCCCGCGCCGAGTATGTCCAGGAGCTTGGCCGACGCGCGCTCGGCCTGGGCGAGGACCGCCTCCGACAGGGCGCGGTTGCGCGAGACGACGTTCCGGGTGACCTCCAGCTCGTCCAGGGCCAGCTCGACGTCGCGCCGGTCGTCGAGGTACGGCTCGAAGCACGGCCAGTGCTGCACCATCAGCTCGCGCAGCTGGGGCAGCGTGAGGAAGCTGAGGACGTTGTCGTCGGCCGGGTCCAGCAAGTAACCCTTGCGGCGGCTCACTTCGCGTACGGCGACGGCCCGCTGCACCCACTCCTGCCCGGCGGGACCGGCCGCGGCGACGACCCAGTCGTCGGTGTGGACGGGTTCGTAGATGGGACGCAGAACAGCGGCCACGACCGCGCGCAGCCGCTGCTCGACCAGATTCAGCCAGATGTAGGCCCGCCCCGCACGCTGGGCACGCGTACGGACCTCGCGCCAGGCGTCGGCGTCCCAGTCCAGTTCCGGTCCGATCTGAGATCCCATCTCCATCGGCCGCGCCAAGGACACCGCTCCGGCGGGTACGTCCGCGGAGCCCCCCTCGTGACCCTCGTCACCAGGGGGCAGCTCCCGCCCACCCGAGCTCACCCGCGCACCGCCTTCCGCTCCCCCGAGCCACTCCCCCGGTCAACGATCAAGGAAGGGTACTCCGGGAGCGGCGGGCGGTGCAGCCGGATGCACAGGGTGTTTTCTCAACCGCCCATCGGGGGCTGGCCGTTCTGGTTCGCCAGGTCCTGCGGAGTGAGCGGGCTCATAGCCGTGACATCGCGCGGGGCCAGCGAGAAGCCCTGCCAGTGCACCGGCATCGGCTGCTGGTCCTCGTCACGGGCGATGTGGTGGAAACCGATGTGCACCCAGCTGATGGGGTGCGTGAGGTTCTCCCCATTGGCCCACTTGTCGACACTGGTCGGCGAGCCCGCCGGGCAGCCGATGTTGTTGCTCGCGTACTGCTCGCACTTCTTGTACTGGGTGAAGAACACGTCATGCTTGGTGAACGGCCGTCCCGCGTGCTTGTTGCTGGCCCCGGGCACGAACTCGTACGACCTGGGGTGGCCGTCCTTGTTCTTGCCGGCCCCGCTGACCACACGCCACCAACGCATGTCCTTGCGGTCACCGGCGAGTTCCTTGGTGACCTTCGTACGGGTCGTCTTCGTGGTGGGGCTGCCCTGGCCGGTGGGCGGGGTGACCTTCGAGTCGTACTGCTCGACCTTGGCCTTCGGCGAACCGTCCAGGCCGAAGTTGAGCCGCCAGAAGACGTTGTGGGCGTGGCTCTCGGCCTTGGCCTGGTCGCCCTTGCCGATGGGCCAGCCGCGGCTGTCGCCGCCGTCGTAGTCGTACGGCGAGAGGCTGCCGGTCGCGCCCACGTTGGAGGTGATGGTGCCGTCCGAGGAGAAGCGCCACTCGGTGATGTACTCGTACCAGGACGCCTTGTTCACCGTGTACACCAGCAGGTCCTTGCCCTGCCCCGTGTAGACCTTGCCGGTACCGCCCGTGCTCTCGTCGTCGTTGAGGCGGTACGCGTGCCCACGCGCGCGCGTGGTGGTGCACAGGCCCTTCACGTCGCCCCGGCTGGGGACCTTGACGGTCTTGATGGTGCCGCCGGGGCACTCGCCGGGCTGGAGGTTCTGCAGCTTCTGGCCGAAGTCGGTGCCGGTGATGTCGTCGTACTCGGCCTGACCGTCGTCGTAGGGGACGTGCACCTGGGCGAGCCGGGCGCTGGTGAGGACGGGTATCGGCTTCGCCTCGCCCTTCGGCTGGTAACTGATCTTGTCGAGGATCAGGCCGGAGAGCGTGTTGTAGTGCCAGCACATGCGCCAGGTGGTGCCGCCGTCGACGGTCTGCTCGATCTTGTAGGCGTCACTGCAGTCGGCCGCCGCGGTGGGCGCGCTCGGCGCCTGCGGGGCGGCGGAGGCGGGGGCGGCGACGCTCAGGGCGCCGCCGAGGAGCGCGGAGACCGCGACGGCCATGGTGGCCCGGTCGCGGGCGCGCGAAAGTCTTTTGACGTGCATGGTGGTGTGCACTCCCTCGTACGAGGAGAAGTTGGTCTGTGGTGTCGTGCGCGGATGGCCGGAATCAGCCGAGGCGGCCGACGGTGCGGGTGCTCAGGTCGACGACGAGCGACCTGGTGTCGATCCACGGGCCGCTCTTGACCTTCGTGACGACCTGGAGGCACCGGTGCTTGCCGCACTCGGTCAGAGAGGACGGCACGTGCTTCACGGTCTCCTTGCGGAAGACCATGCCGCTCAGCTGCAGCTGGTCGGGGCCGGCCAGCGCCTTGCCGGTGGCGTGCTTGAAGTCCTTCTTCAGGCCCTTGCCGAGCGGATCGCCGATCAGCAGCTTGGCGCCCTCGGTCAGCTCTTCCTGGCTGGGCGGCGGCTGGACGTTCTGTGCGGTGGTCGAGTCGTCGACCTTGCCGGTCTCCAGATTGACCGTCTTGGTGATGACGGCGTCCTTCTTGTAGTCGTAGTAGACGACTTCCGCCTTGCGCGGGGCCGCGGCACCGACGTCGGTCGGGTCCGGCTCGCTGAGGTTCGTGGACAGCAGCTGCGGACCGCGGTCCCCCTCCACGTCCCGGGCGCTGGAGCGCATCTGGCCGCTGACCGAAACCTTCTCGGCCCGCTCGATCTCCTCGTCGGTCAGCGGATCGCTGCCGATGCCCTTCGCGCCCTCCTCGGGCGCGGCCTCGATGACGCCGTCCTTCGCGATGGCGTCCTGCTTCGCCGCTGCCGCGTTGGCCGGACGGTCCCCCGACGCGTCCGCCTGCGACTCGGACAGATTGACGCCCACCAGTACGGCGGTGGCGGCCGACGCGACCGCCGCGCCCGCCACCACCTTCCCCAGGTGGCGTCTGACTATCTCTCGCACTTACTCCCCCTACTCCCCTGGCGCCCTGTTCATGGGCATGCCGAGTATGTGGTCAGACGGATAGACGGGTTCAACTCCCAGGTGGTTGCCCCACTTTTGGGCAGACTCTGGCCAAAGTGGCCCCGACCCGAGGGGGCGTTAGTGAAAGAGTCTTATTCATGCAGGTCTGGCCTGGGCAGGCGTATCCCTTAGGTGCCACGTACGACGGAGCCGGCACGAACTTCGCGGTCTTCTCCGAGGCCGCAGAGCGCATGGAGCTGTGCCTCTTGCACGACGACGGCTCGGAGACGGCCGTCGAGCTGCGCGAGTCCGACGCGTTCGTCCGGCATGCCTACGTCCCCGGCATCATGCCGGGACAGCGGTACGGCTTGCGCGTGCACGGCCCCTACGCACCCGAGCGGGGGCACCGCTGCAACTCCGCGAAGCTGCTGCTCGATCCGTACGCGCGCGCGGTGAGCGGGCGCATCGCGTGGGGCGAGGAGGTGTACGGCTACCACTTCGAGGACCCCGGCAAGCGCAACGACCTCGACTCGGCGCCGCACATGATGACGTCGGTGGTCGTCAACCCGTACTTCGACTGGGGCGACGACCGGCCGCCGCGCACCCCGTACCACGAGACCGTGCTCTACGAGGCCCATGTGAAGGGCCTGACGATGCTGCACCCGGACCTCCCGGACGAGCTGCGCGGGTCGTACGCGGCGCTCGGCCACCCGGCGATCGTCGAGCACCTCACGGAGCTGGGCGTGACCGCGCTGGAACTGATGCCGGTCCACCAGTTCGTGAACGACCACCGTCTGGTGGACATCGGCCTCAACAACTACTGGGGCTACAACACCATCGGATTCTTCGCCCCGCACAACGCGTACGCCTCCTGGGGCGACCGGGGCGAGCAGGTACTGGAGTTCAAGCAGGCCGTGAAGGCGCTGCACGAGGCGGATATCGAGGTGATCCTCGACGTCGTCTACAACCACACCGCCGAGGGCAACCACCTGGGCCCCACCCTGTCCTACAAGGGCCTGGACAACGCCTCGTACTACCGCCTCATGGACGATCCCCGCTACTACATGGACACCACGGGGACGGGCAACTCGCTCCTGATGCGGTCGCCGCACGTCCTCCAGATGATCATGGACTCGCTGCGGTACTGGGTCACGGAGATGCGGGTGGACGGCTTCCGCTTCGATCTCGCGGCGACGCTCGCGCGGCAGTTCCACGAGGTGGACCGCCTCTCGTCGTTCTTCGACCTCGTACAGCAGGACCCGGTGGTCAGCCAGGTGAAGCTGATCGCCGAGCCATGGGACGTCGGCGAGGGCGGCTACCAGGTGGGCAACTTCCCGCCCCTGTGGACCGAGTGGAACGGCATGTACCGCGACACCGTGCGCGATCTGTGGCGGGGCGAGCAGCGCACCCTCGCGGAGTTCGCGTCCCGGCTGACCGGTTCGTCCGACCTCTACCAGGACGACGGGCGCCGCCCGCTGGCGTCGATCAACTTCACCACCTGCCACGACGGTTTCACCCTGCACGACCTCGTCTCGTACAACGAGAAGCACAACGACGCGAACGGCGAGAACAACCAGGACGGCGAGAGCCACAACCGCTCCTGGAACTGCGGCGCCGAGGGCGCCACGGACGATCCGGACGTGCTCGCGCTGCGGGAGCGGCAGATGCGGAACTTCATCGCCACGCTGATGCTCTCCCAGGGCGTGCCGATGCTCAGCCACGGCGACGAGTTCGCGCGCACGCAGGGCGGCAACAACAACGCGTACTGCCAGGACAACGAGGTGGCGTGGGTGCGCTGGCCGGACGGCGAGAGTCCGATACTGGCGTTCACGCGCGCGATGGCGATGCTGCGGCGGGACCATCCGGTGTTCCGCAGGCGGCGGTTCTTCCACGGCCGCCCGGTGCAGGGCACGCACGACGAGCTGTCCGACATCGCGTGGTTCACGCCGGAGGGCGAGGAGATGGAGCAGCGCGACTGGGGCGCCTCGCAGGCGCGGGCGCTGAGCGTGTTCCTGAACGGCAACGCGATCTCGGAGCCGGGGCCGCGCGGCGAGCGGATCTCCGACGACTCGTTCCTGCTGATGTTCAACGCGTCGCCGAGGCCGCTGGAGTTCGTGGTGCCGGTCAACCACGGCCGGCAGTGGCAGGTCGTCGTTGACACGGCGTGTGCGGACGGGGTGCCGTCGGAGGCGGGGCCGAAGGTGCGGGCGGGAGACCGGGTGAGGCTGGCCGACCGGAGCCTTACGGTGCTGCAACGTCCGGCGTGACGGAGGCGCGGGGCGGCTGGGCGGGGGTCGCGGCGCGGGGCGGCTCGTGGCGGGCGATCATCGCGATGACGAACGCGACCGCCGCGGCCGCGCTCCCCAGCCCGAACGCCGCCCCCGCCCCGTACACCTCCGCAAGCCGCCCGGCCACCGCCAGCGTCACCGCCTGGCCGCCGATGAACGCGCTCGCCGCGAACGTCATGCCCTCCGCGAGCCGCTGCTGCGGCACAGCGCGTTCCGTCAGCGCGAAGCCCGTGATGAGGTTCGGGGCGTAGATCGCGCCGAAGAAGGTGACCACTACGTAGAGGCCCGCCAGGGTGTCCGTCCACACCAGGGGCAGCGACAGGAGCGCCGCGGCCGCCGTCGCCACGCGCCAGCGTGCGAGCAGCCCGAAGCGCTCCGGCAGCGCGGCCATGGAGAGACCCACCACGGCGCTCATGACGCCCATCGCCGCATAGACGAGCCCGGCCTGTCCCCGCTGCCCCAGCTCCTCGGTCAGCGCGGTGATGCCCGCCCCGCAGGCCCCGAGCAGCACCCCCAGGAAGACGAGCCCGACCCGCACCACGTACACCGAGCGTGGCAGCCGCGGACGCGCCCCACGCACGCGTGACGGCCCGGCGGTGTCCGCCTTGGGGGTACGTCCCGTGGGATGCAGGGCGAAGCCCGTGCCGCAGACGGCGACCAGCAGCGCCGCCGCCCTGAACGCGTACGCCGGGTGGCCCGCCACGGACGCGAGGCCCACGAGCGCGGGGCCGAGGACGAAGGACAGTTCGTCCATGGTGCTCTCCAGGGACAGCACCGTGCCGGCGAGCCGGTCGTCGCCGCCCTTCTGCCTGACCAGTGGGACGACGCGGGCCCGGGCCAGCGGGCCGATGCCGGGGATGGTCGCGCCCGCGAGGACGCCGAGGGCGACGAGGGCGGGCGTGGGCAGGTCCGCGACGGCGCCCGCGGTGTACGCGGTGATCGCCACGGCGTTGACGAGCGAGAAGGCAAGGACGACGGTGCGCTGGCCGTGTCGGTCCGCGAGGCGCCCGACGTACGGTCCGAGGGCGACCTGGCCGAGCGCGAGCGCGCAGGCGACGACGCCGCCGGTCGCCAGCGATCCGCTGGTCTCCGTCACCAGGAGCACGCTGCCGAACTGGATCATGGCCACGGGGAGCCGGCCGAAGAACGAGACGACGGGCAGCAGCGGCCCGGTCATGCCGATCACTGTGCGATACGCGTTGCGCGTGCTCTGAGCCATCGTCCGACGCTAACGACGCCGTGGTGCGCACACGCATGAGCGGATGACACGAAAGCCGTCGGGGCGGGTACGTACCTTCGCATGACGTCAGAGCGCTCCAGGCCCGCGGTGCCTCCTTCGCCGACCGCCACGTACCGGCTGCAACTGCAGCCGGGGTTCCCTTTCGCCGCCGCCGAGGCGGCTGTTCCGTACCTCTCCTCGCTGGGTGTCTCGCATCTGCATCTGTCGCCGGTCCTTGAGGCGGTCCCGGGGTCGACGCACGGTTACGACGTGGTGGACCACGCGCGCGTGCGGGACGAATTGGGCGGTGAGGAAGGGCTGCGGTCGCTGGCACGCACCGCCCGCGAGGCCGGGCTCGGCCTGGTCGTGGACATCGTGCCGAACCACATGGCCGCGGTGCCGAAGCACAACCACGCGCTCTGGGAGGTGCTGCGGGAGGGCCCCGGTTCGCCGTACGCGCGCTGGTTCGACATCGACTGGGACGCGGGCGGCGGCCGCGTCCTGCTGCCGTTCCTCGGCGGCAGGCTCGGGGACGAGCTGACGGCGCTGCGGGTCGACGGTGACGTACTGCGCTACCACGAGCACGTGTTCCCGATCCGCGAGGGCACCGGGGAGCTGCCGCTGCCGGAGCTCCTGGACGCGCAGTGGTACCGCCTGTCGTGGTGGAGGCTTGCCCGTACGGAGCTCAACTACCGGCGGTTCTTCACGATCTCGGACCTCATCGGGGTGCGGGTCGAGGACCCGGAGGTCTTCGAGGCGACGCACGGGACGATTCTGCGGCTGCTCCGCGAGGGGG
The DNA here is from genome assembly GCF_053589195.1 of Streptomyces sp. NPDC003379. NCBI lineage: Bacteria > Bacillati > Actinomycetota > Actinomycetes > Kitasatosporales > Streptomycetaceae > Streptomyces > Streptomyces sp. NPDC003379. The sequence continues at coordinate 118,103 of NZ_JBSFRK010000001.1, forward strand.
TCTTCGACGGGCTGCGGATCGATCATCCGGACGGGCTTGCGGATCCGGGCGCGTACCTCCAGAAGCTGCACGAGGCGACGGACGGGCGCTGGACGGTCGTCGAGAAGATCCTCGCCGACGGCGAGCGGCTGCCGGCCGCCTGGCCGGTGGCGGGCACCACGGGCTACGACGCGCTGCGCCACCTCGACGGCGTCTTCACCGACCCGGCGGGCGCGGGGGAACTCCTCGGCCAGTACCGCCGCTTCGCCGCGCCGCCCGCCGACCGGGGCGGCGAGTGGGGCGCGACGGTGCGCCGCGCCGCGTACAAGGTCGTCACGCACGAGCTGGCCGCGGAGATCGACCGCCTCACGCGTACGGCGGCGGCGGTCTGCGCGGCCGACCCGGCGCTGCGGGACCACGCGCCGTGGGCGCTGCGGACGGCGCTGCGGGAGCTGCTGGTGCGGCTTGAGGTCTACCGGCCGTACGTCTCCGGGGGCGCGGCCCCCGAGACGGTGCTCACGGAGCGGGCGGCCGAGGAGGCCAGGGCGGCGTTCACGGTGCCGGAGGAGGCCGCGACCGTCGATGTCGTACGGGATATGGCGCTGGGCCAGGTGAGGACGGCGGACGGGGGTTCAGGGGACGCTGTGGCGGCGTTCCGTGCGCGTTTCGCGCAGACCGCGTCCGCGCTGCGTGCGAAGGCGGTCGAGGACACGGCCTTCTACCGGCATGCGCCGCTGTTGTCGGCCACGGAGGTGGGGGGCGCGCCGGAGCGCCCTGCGGTCCCGGTGGAGGAGTTCCACGCGTACTGCACGCGCGTGCAGCGCGACTGGCCTTGTACGGGCACGGTCCTGACGACGCATGACACGAAACGCAGCGCGGACGTGCGTGCGGGCATCTCGGTCCTGACGCAGTGTCCGGAGCGCTGGGCGGACCTGCTCGCCGAGTTGACCGAGCAGACCGCGCGCGAGGGCGGTGTCTGTGCCCCGGACCCCCAAGTGGCGTGGGCGGCCTGGCAGACGGCGGTCGGGTTCGGCTTCCCCTATGACGGGCGGTTGCAGAACGCGCTGGTCAAGCATGTGCGCGAGGCGGGTCTGCACACCAGCTGGACGGAGCCCGACGAGGCGTACGAGAAGGCGGTGGGAGCCTTCGTGGAGGCGGGGCCGTGCGGGCCGCCGCTGTACGCGGTCGCGGCGTTCGCGCGGGAGGTGGCTCCGCATGTGCGGGCGAACGTCCTGGGGGCGGCGCTGCTGCATCTGACGATGCCCGGGGTGCCGGATCTGTATCAGGGGACGGAGGGCGAGTACCGGGCGCTGGTCGATCCGGACAATCGGCAGCCCGCGCGTTTCCAGCCGCATGTCCTGGAGCGGCTGGACGCGCGGCGGGAGTGCTGGGATCTCTCGGAGGAGAAGCTGGCGCTGACGGCGGTGGCGCTGCGGCTGCGGAGGCGGCGTCCGGAGCTGTTCGGGGACGCGGCGACGTACGAGCCGTTGGTGGCCGAAGGGCCGGGCGCCGCGCACTGTGTGGCGTACGCGCGTTCGGGGGAGGTCGTGGTGGCGGCGACGCGGTTGTCCCTGCGCCTGGCGGAGGAGGGCGGCTGGCGGGGGACGGAGCTGCCGCTCCCGGCGGGGCGGTGGGCGGATCTGCTCGCTTCCGGGCGCGGGTTCGAGGGGCACGCGCGCGTGGAGGAGCTGTTCGCCGAGTCGCCGGTGGCGCTGCTGGAGCGGGTGCCGCAGACCGAGTAGCGCCGACGCTCAGGCCGTGGCGAGGCGGAAGGCCATCCGGCCGAAGCTCACGAGGTCGCCGTCCTGGACGAGGGCGGCGCCGGTGACCCTGCGGCCGTTCACCGACGTGCCGTTGGTGGAACCGAGGTCGCGCAGCACCCACATGCCGCCCTGCCGGCGCAGCTCGGCGTGCACGCGGGAGACCGTGTCGTGGCTGAGTCGCAGGCCGTTGGCCGGGTCGCGGCCTATCCGCAGCGGGTAGGGGCTTTCGGGCGAGGGCAGCAGAAGCTTCGGCAGGCGCTCGGCCTGCCAGGCCCTGCGCAACTTCATCGTGAACCCGGAGACCGCTTCCACGCTGCCGAGCACCATGCGCGACCAGCGGCCCTCGGTCCGCAGATCGGCGGTGAGGGCGGCCAGTTCGTCGGGTCTGCGGGCGGCGAGGGCCAGCTCCATGCGCCGCAGGAAGGTGTCGTGCGAGAGCCTGCCGACGGCCGCGCCCTCCTTGAGTGCGTCCAGCGCCCGGTCGCGCTCGGCGTCCGTCACCCGCGCGGGGTATGTGGAGAACTCGAAAGAGGATGTCACCAGCCGATTGTCGGGCACTGTCGGCCCAGGTGTCCAGAATGGCCGGGCGGCGGCCGATCGATCACTTCCGCCCACGGACGGAGCACTTCTGACGCACCATGGGGCGCAGGTGTGGCGAACAGACGAACAGACGAACAGGCGAAGACACGAACAGCGGACGAGGGGAACGTCGGTGAAGTTCGAGGTGTGGGCGCCGGAGGCCGAGCAGGTCACGCTGGAGTGCGCGGGCGCCGCGCGGGCGATGGAGCGTGACGGGGACCGCGCGGGCTGGTGGACGGTGCACGCGGAGGCGCGGGACGGGGTGCGCTACGGCTTCTCACTGGACGGTGGCCCGCTCCTGCCCGACCCGCGCTCGCGGCGTCAGCCGGACGGCCCCGACGGCCTGAGCGCGGTCGTCGAGCACGACCGGTACGAGTGGCGGGCGCCCTGGGCGGGACGGGGCGTGCGGGAAGCGGTCCTGTACGAGCTGCACGTGGGGACGTACACGCGCGAGGGCACGCTGGACGCGGCGGCCGGCCGGCTCGGGCACCTCGCCGAGCTGGGTGTCACGCATGTGGAGCTGATGCCGCTGTGCCCGTTCCCGGGGCGGCACGGCTGGGGGTACGAGGGGGTGTCGCTGTGGGCGGTGCACGAGCCGTACGGCGGTCCCGAGGCGCTGAAGAGATTTGTCGACGCGGCGCACACGCACGGTCTGGGCGTGGTCCTGGACGTAGTGCACAACCACCTCGGCCCGTCGGGCAACTACCTGCCCGCGTTCGGCCCGTACTTCACGGAGACGCATCAGACGCCCTGGGGCGCGGCGGTCAACCTGGACGCGCCGGGCTCGGACGAGGTGCGTGCGTACCTGATCGGCAGCGCGCTCTCCTGGCTGCGTGACTACCGGCTCGACGGGTTGCGACTCGACGCGGTGCACGCGCTGCGGGACACGAGCGCGTGCCACTTCCTGGAGGAGCTGTCCGCGGCGGTCGACTCCTTGGCCGGTGAGCTGGGCAGGCCGCTGTCGCTGATCGGCGAGTCCGACCTGGGCGACCCGCGGGTCGTCACCCCGCGCGCGAGCGGCGGCCTCGGTCTGCACGCGCAGTGGAACGACGACTTCCATCACGCGCTGCACACCGCGCTCACCGGTGAGTCGCAGGGCTACTACGAGGATTTCGCGCGGGTCCCGCTGGCCGCGCTCGGCAAGACGATGACGCGCGGCTTCTTCCATGACGGGACGTACTCGACGTTCCGGGGCCGCGCCCATGGCCGCCCCGTGGACCGCGCCCGGACGCCCGCCCACCGCTTCCTCGGCTACGCGCAGACCCACGACCAGATCGGCAACCGCGCGCAGGGAGACCGGCTCTCCGCCTCGCTCTCCCCCGGGCTGCTCGCCTGCGCGGCCGCGCTCACGCTGACGGGCCCGTTCACGCCGATGCTGTTCATGGGTGAGGAGTGGGGGGCCACGACGCCCTGGCAGTTCTTCACCGACCACACCGATCCCGGGCTCGCCGAGGCCGTACGGCGGGGCAGGCGGCGGGAGTTCGCGGCACACGGCTGGGCCGAGGAGGACATTCCGGACCCCCAGGACCCGGCGACCCGTGCGCGGTCCTGCCTCGACTGGTCGCAGCCGGAGTCCGGCCACCACGCGCGCCTGCTCGGCTGGCACCGCGAGCTGATCGCCCTGCGGCGCGAACGCGCCGACCTGATGGATCCCGATCTGGCGGCGGTGCGGGTCGTGTACGACGAGGAGGCCCGCTGGTTCGCGTTCCGGCGCGGGGACCTGAAGGTCGCCGTGAACCTCGGCGAGGAGCCCGCCGCCGTCCCCCTGGGCCACAACCACGCGCGCGTGCTCGCCGCCTGGGAGCCGGTCGAGCCGCCCGGCACGGACGGCGTGCTGCGGCTGCCCGCCGAGTCGTGCGCCGTCGTGGGCGCGCGCTGAGGCGGCCGGGCTCCGGGTTTCCCCGGACGGGCCCTCGTGTTTGGCGCGGTGCGCGTTGCACGGCGTCTGGACGCGGCCACGGCCTTTCGCCCCGCGGGCCCGCTCAGGTCACGACGCCCGGCCTGACCGAGAGGACCTGACGGCCGCCGCCCTTGTGGCGGACCGTCAGGGTCACCACCTTGCCCGGCCGGATGGCGGCGACCGCCGACGCCAGCCGGGCCGCCGAGCCGATACGGGTCCTGCCGACCGCGAGCAGGGTGTCACCGCGCACGAGACCGGCGGTGTGGCCGGGGCCCGGGATGTGTACGCCGACGATCAGGGCTCCCGGGCCGCCAGGGGCGGTGCCGGGGACGTCGACGGCTTCGATGCCGAGGGTGGCGGTCCTGGGCGGCTTCCCGGGGCCCGGCCCGGGTTTCGGCCCCGGCTTGGGCCCGGGCTTCGGCGCCCCGGGGTGCGGAGCCTCCGGTTCCAGGGCCGGGCCGCCGTCCCCTGCGGCGGGCGGCTGTGGCGCGCCCGGCGGGGGCGCCGCCTTCTGCATCTCGGCGAGTTTGCTCATGCTGATGAGGGTGGTGCCCACCGTGCCGATGCCGATCCCGGAGAGCACCAGGAGCACCGCGAGGAGCACACCGGACAGTACGGCCGTCAGGCGTCGGCCGCCACGCCTCGTGGTGTGCGGGTTGTCGCCGGAGTTCCGGCGGGGGTTGTCGCCGGGGACCCGGCCGGAATTCCGGCCCGGCATCGGCTTGGGACGCAACGCTGTCTGATCCATGGCTCGCCTCCGGCCACAGCTCTACCCGGCCCGGCCCGGCGGCGATGCCTCACGAACGGGTGACGTCCAGCTGTGCGGCCAGCGCCGCGGCGGGCCCGCGCAGGGCGCCCGCGTGGAGCAGCTCCGTGCGGTGGACGACGCGGGGCGCCGTCAACGGCACGGCGACCGTGCCCGGCGCCTCGGCGGCGGCCGAGCGCGGCAGCAGCGTCAGGCCGTGGCCCGCGGCGGCCAGCGCGGCGAGGGTACGCAGGTCCGTGCCGTCGTAGCGCAGGGCGGGCCGGAAGCCCGACGTGCCGTTCGCGGCGCGGAGTTGGGCCAGCGGCAGGCCGGTGCCGGGCGCGTCGATCCAGCGGGCGTCGACGAGGTCGCCGAGGCGCAGTCCGGCGCGGCGGGCCAGCGGGTGGCCCTCGGGAAGCAGGACGGCGACGGGCTCCTGGCCGATGCCGCGCGCGGTGAGGGGGGCCACGTCGGGCAGGCGCAGGGGGTCGTTCGGCGCGGAGAGGCCGTCGACGAGGCCGAGGTCGACGGCGCCGGTGGCGACGGCGGCGGGGATCTCGTCGCGGGGCAGCACGGACAGGGTGACGCCCGCCGGGGGCAGCGCTTTGGCCGTACGCAGGGTGAGCGCGGTCGGTGTGGCGGCCAGCTTCAGTCCCTGCTCGGGGGCGGCCGCCATGCGCACGACCTCGGCGCGGGCCGCGTCGAGACGCAGCAGCAGGGGGCCCGCGTGCTCCAGGAGGCGCGTGCCCGCCGGGGTGGGGGTGACGGGGCGGCGGGTCAGCAGGGCGGCGCCGAGGTCCTGTTCCAGGGCGGCGATGTGCTGGGAGACGGCGGACTGGGTGTAGCCGAGTTCGCGCGCGGCCTCGGAGAAGGAGGCGAGGCGGGCCACCGTCACGTACGTACGCAGGAGGTGCGGATCCATGGGCCCAAGGATCGCCCACTCCATCAGCAACGCTTATGGGGGGTGCAGTTTTCATCGTTGGACGTGAACGGGGAGGCGCGTGGAGGATGATCGGCATGACGACTGACGCAGCCATGACCCACGACTCGGTCCACGCCTCCACTGCCCCTGCTGCCCCCACCGCCCGCATCGCCTTGATCGGCGAGCGCTCGCCGAACGTGACGTCCCACAGCCGGATCCCGCTCCTCCTGGACGCCCTCGCCGCTCACGACCGCCTCGTCCTCGACGCGTACTGGGTGTCCACCGAGGACGCCGAGGACGCGGGCGCCGTGCGCGGCTTCGACGCGGTGTGGGTGCTGCCCGGCAGCCCGTACCGCAGTGAGGCGGGAGCGCTGACCGCCATCCGTACGGCGCGTGAGGAGGGCATCCCCTTCCTCGGGACCTGCGGCGGCTTCCAGCACACGCTGCTCGAATACGCGCGCAACGTCTGCGGCCTGGCCGGTGTCGCGCACGCCGAGAACGACCCCGGCGCCGACGACCTGCTCATCGAGCCACTCGCCTGCTCGCTGGTCGGCCACGAGGGCACGGTGACGCTCACCCCCGGCTCGCTCGCCGAGTCGGTACTCGGTGCCGACCGGTCCGTCGAGCGCTACCACTGCATGTACGGCCCGGGACCCCACCTCGACACGCTGCGCGCGCACGGTCTGCGCTTCACGGGCGAGGACGAGGAAGGCCGGGTCAGGATCGCCGAGCTCCCCGGCCACCCCTTCTTCCTGGCCACGCTCTTCCAGCCCGAGCTGTTCGGCGACGGCTCGCGCCCGCACCCGGTCGTGCGGGCGCTGGCGCGAGCCGCAGTGCACCACGCGCGCGTGCCCGCATAGCCGTAGCCGCAGCCGTAGTGGGCCATGATCGGTCGGTCGCCGGGTGGCGTCAGCGCAGCCCGGCGATCGAGGGGATCCTCGGCGCACGGTCCGGCAGGAAGTTGTGCGCCCGCCTCGCCAGGTCCTCCGCGCCGTAGCGCCGGCAGCCGCTGTGCCAGTTGAGGATGCCCGCCATCCAGTTCTGCAGGTCGGTGACGTAGCCGTCCATGACGGCACGCCCCTCCGCCGACAGCTCGAAGTCCTCGTACAGCACGGGGAACTCATGCGCGGCGACGTGTTCGAACTGCCGCATGCGCTGCGTCATCAGGTCGTGGATGATGCCGAGCCCGGTCGGGTAGTCGCAGCCGAAGAAGTTCTGCACGACGAGGATGCCGTTGTGGATCTCCCCCTCGTACTCGATCTCCTTCTGGTACGAGAAGACGTCGTTGAGGAGCATCGCGTAGTCGACGGCGGCGTTCTCCAGGGAGCGGACGGGGCCGCTGCGGTAGATCTCGGGCGGCACGGACGGGCCGTGGCCCATCCGGCACAGGCTCATGGTGAGGTCGGCGCCGAACGTGGCGCGGCGCATCTCCAGGTAGTCGACCGGGTCCGGGATACGGTTCTGGAACTGGTTGGCCAGCTCCCACACCCAGCTCTCCGTCATCACCACGACGGTGTCGCGCACCGTCTGCCGCTGCTCCGGTGACATGTCCTTGGTGGTGCGCAGCCAGAGGTCGGCGAGGCCGCGCTCCATGCCGTTCGCGGGCAGCGTGGCCGGTGCGCCCTCGATCGGCATGCACCCGGCGAGGCGCTCCGTGCAGAGCTTCGCCGCGGCGAAGTCACGGCGGTGGCCGAAGACCAGGGGGTAGTAGTCGTCGCCGTAGGTGCCCCAGGCCAGCCACTGCGAGCTGAGGTCGAGCGCTTCCGCCGTGCCGTCCGGGCCGATTCCGGCCGCGCACAGGGGAAGGTCGTACGCGTCGAGTTTGTCCTCGTCCCAGACGCCTTCCTCCAGGATGCCCATCGCGTGCGCCCAGCCGGTGACCCGGCGCCGTGCCGCGTCCAGGTGCGGGTTGAGCCGCAGCTCGAACGGCATGTGGAAGTCGGGCAGGAGCGAGGGGCCCACCTTCTGGAACGGGACGTGGGTGAAGGCGCGCAGCCGCTGCGCCCCGGCGGCCGCGAACAGCGCGCCCATGTCGGCGGCGGAGGTGCCGAGGCCGGTGGGACCGGCGAGCGGCGAGGCGGTGAGCGCGCCCTCGTTCATGTAACGGCTGGAGCGCAGATGCCACTCATGGCCGCCCGACTGCCAGTCCTGGAGCCCACGGGTGTACGCGGCGACCGCGGCGACCTCGGGCGCGGTGAGGCCCTTCTCCAGGGCGAGTGCGGGTACCTCGGTGACCGCCGTGTGCTCGAACTGGTGCAGGCGCGAGGTCAGGATGTCGTTGACGACGTCGGCGGCCTGCTGGGTCGTGCAGTCGAAGAAGGTCTCCAGGACGAGCACGCCGTTGCTCAGCTCGCCCTCGTCCTGGACCTCGCGCTGGTACGAGAAGAGGTCGTTGCGCAGGTGGACGCCGTCGGAGAACGTCTCCATGAGCACGCGCAGCGGCCTGGAACCGGCGACGGCCTGCGGGACTTCGGCGGTCGCGTACTCGACGAGCCCCGCCGACCAGGGGGCGCCGCCCACCTTGCGGCGCATCTCGATGTACTCGACGGGGTTGGCGACCCGCCCTTCGTTGATGTTGGACAGCTCCCACATCGACTCGTTCAGGAGGTGCTCGGTTGACTCGGCGAAGCGGCGGCGCCAGCCCGCGGACATCGCGGGGACCGTGCGGGCCCACAGGTCCGCGAGCCCGGCCTCGACCGGATTGCACGGCTCCGGCACGGGGGTCGCGAGGTCCATCGGCATGAAGAGGGGGAGCCGGTCCAGGTGCGCCTTGCCGGCCGCCCGGTCCTGGCTGCGTTTGTACATGTCCAGGAAGTGGTCGTCGAAGAAGAACACCCACACGTACCAGTCGGTGATCAGCGACAGTGCGGGGCCGTCGCAGTCCGGGTGGGTGTAGGCGCACAACAGGCCGTAGTCGTGCGCGTCGAGGTCGCTCCGCTCCCAGATGCCGGAGCCCTCCAGCATGCCCATGTCGTGCGCCCACCGGGAGGAGTGCGCGCGTGCCTCCTCCAGGTGGGGGTTGAGCCGCGCGGGATACGGCATGTAGAAGTGCGGCAGTTCGAACGGCTGCGTCATGGCCCGGCCCTACCCGGAGGTCTGTGCCGTCATCCGGATGGCGGCACATGATCACACCATCGCGTGAATCGGGAACGTGAGGGGGCGCGAAGAGTGCGTACGGGGGTATGGGGCGGCGCCTCTTCCTGACCCACCTGTACTCGTGAATTGCTGGGCTTTCCCCGCGTGCGCACGGCTCACGCCTCTAGGCTGCGGTCCACGTCCCCGGAAGGAATCACCTCCATGACCGATGCGCCGCTGCGGGCGGAGCTGCTCCTGGACCGCGAAGTCCCCGAAGACCTCAGCCAGGAACTGGTCGCCGCCCTCGACGGACTCGGCGCCCCACCGGTCCGCGTCCGCCGCGCCCTCGCCCACCGAGGGGTGGCCGACATCCCCTGGATCGTCCTGGCGTCCCTGCCCTTGCAGGCGTTCCTCAGCGGCCTCGGGTCGGAGGCCGTCAAGGACGCGTACGCGGCGTTCAAGACAGTCGTACGAAGAACAGCGCGCCCCGGGGCGGGGGCCGGCGAGGCCGCCCGGCCACTGGTGCTCCAGGATCCGTCGGGCGGGTTGAGCATCGTGCTGGAACCCGACCTTCCCGCCGAGGCGTACGAGTCGCTTGTCGCGCTGGACCTGACGGAGTTCACGGTGGGGCCGCTGCACTATGACCGCGCCCAGGGCCGCTGGCGTTCGTTCCTTGACGAGGCCGCCGGCTGATCCGCCGGCCAAAGGACGCGGCGGGACGTGCGCCGCGGATCGGGGGCTGACTGTGACTGCGCAGACCGCGAGCACCGCGGGCATGACGGACGCGTCCGCCGCGTCGTCCGACGCGGCACTGAGCCGCGCCGAACGGGCCTGCGCCGACGGGGAGTCGGCGCTGGCGCGGGGCGATGGCGCGACGGCGGAGGGGCACTTTCGGGAGGCGTTGGGGTTGGTGTCGGGGGTGGCGTCGGGGTCGGGGTCGAGGTCGGGGGTGGCTGGGCAGGTTGGTGGCGACGGGGGCGGAGTCGGGGCTGATGGAGGCGGGTGCGGTGGCTCGGATGGCGGCGGTGGTAGCGGTGGTGACCGAGGTGGCGACGGCGGGGGCCTCGGTGCTGGTGGTGGACGCGGCTTCAGCGACGGGTGCCGTGCCTCGGACTCCGGTGATGGCAGCCTAGGCGCCGGTAGTAGCAGTGGTGACGACGCCAGTGACGGCGGGCGCGGCGTCGGTGACGGGGGCCGTGCCTCCGATGGTGGTGGGGTCGGGGGCGGGAGGGCGGGGCGGGTGGTGGCTCGGGCCCGTACCGGGGTGGGGCGTGTGCGGCTTGCCGCCGGTGATGTCGACGCGGCCGTGGCGGAGTTCGAGCGGGCCCGGCGGCTGCGGCCCGCGGCGGCGGGGCCGTTGCACTGGCTGGGCTGCGCGGCCGCGCACCGCGGTGACCTCGCCGCCGCGAAGACCCATCTCACCGCGGCCCTCGCCTGCGCCGTTCCGCACAGCCGCAGCCTGGTCCAGCGGGCCTACGTCCACGCCCGCGCGGGTGATCCGGAAGCCGCCCTCAGCGACCTGCGCGCCGCGTCCCACATCGCGCCACTGGACGACCAGGCCCGCTGGGTCATGGCTGCGCTGTCGGGCCGCTCCGCGCGGGAGGTGGCACTGCGGCTGCGCAGGGCGGCGCTCAGGGGGTTGATGGGTGAGGGTCGCCCCGGGCTGCGGGCGCCTTCTGGGCGGGAGCCGGGGCCCTCGCGGTGCGGGCCGGAGCCTCCCCGGCGGGAGCCGGAGCCTTCCCCGCACGAACCGAAGCCTCCCCGGTGCGAACCGGAACCTTCCCCGCACGAACCGAAGCCTCCCCGGCGGGAGCCGGAGCCTTCCCCGCGCGAGACCAAGTTTCCCCAATGCGCGCCCGAGTCCTCCCAACGCGAGACCAAGTCTCTCGGGCGCGGGCCCGAACCTTCCCGGTGCGAGGCCGAACATCCCCGGTGGGAGCAGGCCGGGGCCTTGGTGGGGGCGGCTCAGGGGCTTGACCGGGAGACGGGGGGTTTCGCTTCGCTGTATGGCGTCGTGCTTGTGCGTGGTAGTCGTCGGGTCGACGCCGTGGAGTTGCTCAGGGAGGCCGTTCGGCGCGATCCCGCCGATCACAGGGGCACCCACACATTGGCTTTGGCCTTGCTCAATTCTCCGGGGACGGGGCCTGGTTACGCGTGGGAGCCGTGCGTCGCCGCTTGGGCGGCCCTGTTGTACGACGCGGGGTTCTGGGAGCGGGCCCGGGCCGCCGCCGCCCGGCGGTACGGCATCGCCGTGGAGGCGGCGCTCGTGCCCGTCCTGCGGGCCGGTCTGCGCGAGGCGTTGGAGCGGCGCATGCCCGGTGACGACGCCGGTACACGCGTCGCACCGGGGCCGCTGCTCCAGCGTGAGGCCGACGCCGCGAAGCTGCTCGCCGCCGTCGGCGGTTTCCCGTCGGCTCAAGGCGGCGGCGTGCCCCTGTTCTGCGGGCCGCTGCGCATCGCGGAACTGGGGAGGTCGGCCGAGTTCGGCGCGTTCGCCGCGGTACGGGAGGCGAGGGCGCTTCAGGCCGATGCCCTGTCCCCGGCCGAGGCCACGTCCGCCACCGCCGGCGCCGCCCTCCCGACCCCCGGCACCTCATCGACGTACGCCTCCCTCACCTATGCCTTCTCCGAACTCGGCTTCGCCCAGCTGCTGCTGGGCCAGGGCAAGCCCGCCGACGCCCTCGCCGCGCTCTCCGAGCTGCGCTGCCCCGACTGCCGGGCGCGGGGCGGCGGGCCCGGAGCGGCGGCCGTATGCGAGCCGGAGTGCGCGCGCTTCGACGAGCTGAACCCCGGGTACGCCGGACTCGCGGACAAGCACCACAGGCTCTCCCTCGGCGCGCGGGGCCTGGCCCTGGAGGCGCGGCTCAGCATGGGCCGCGCCGAGATGACCGCCACCAGACCCGACTTCGTGGCGGCGGCAGCGTACTGGCGGCGCGCCCTGGTCCACAGCCGGGAGCTTGAGCGGTACCGCGAGACGCAGACCGCCATCGTCGACATGGCGCTCGGCGCGGCCCGCGACGCGCACCGCGCGGGCCGGGTGAACCGCGCGGTGTCCACACTGGAGGCGACCCGTTCGGTGATCGGTGCCAATGAACGGGGGCGCTTGGAGGGGCAGTTGGCGCGCGTACTGGCCGACCGCGGCGTCTCCGTCGCCAACGACGAAGACGCCCTGCTCGACGAGGCCGCCGCAGACCTGCGGCGCTCCGTCGCGTTCAACCCGCACCTGCTGCGGGCGCAGATCAGCCTCGGCATCGTGCTGCGCGGGCTCGCCGCGGCCCGCTATGGCTCGGGCAGTCTGTCCGGCGCGCGGGCCACCCTGCGCGAGGCCATCGACCAACTCGACGCCGCGCTCGCGCACTTCCCCGACGACCCCGACCTGGAGGAGCAGCGGGAAGCCGCGGTCGCCGATCTCGACCACGCCAGGTGGCAGCCCGACGAGAGCGAGCAGTGACGGCCGTGCTCGCGTACGAGGAACTGCGCATCCGGGTCCGCCGCGTCGGCGCCGACCGCTATCTCGTCACGGCCAACGGCCCGGCGTCCGCTGCCGAGGTCATCGCGGTCGACGGGGAGCCCGCGGTGCTCCGCAAGCAGTGGGAGCAGCTGGTCGCAGCGGAGCTGGGGCTGGCGCCGATGGGTGAGCGGCACACCGTGGCGCGGCTGCGGGAGCTGGGGCGCGGAGTATACGGCCTGCTGTTCGGCGGCGAGGGGAAGGCACCGGCGGACGGCGATACAGATACGGGTACGGATACGGGTACGGGTACGGATCACGCGGGCGGTGGCCTCGACGCCCGCGCCTGTAACCGCGTCGGCGACTGCGTTGCCGCCGCGCTCGACCGCGCCCAGCGGATGCGCCCGCCGCACGGGCTCCGTCTCCGCTTCGATCTGCCGCCCGAGCTGCGCGACCTCCCCCTGGAGTCGCTGTGCGCGCCACCCGGCAGCCCTCAGCAGGCCCTCGCGCTCAACCACGGCTACTCGCTTGCGCGTTCACTGCCGGGCGGGCCGCTGGGGCAGCGGCTGCCCGAACCCGCCGACGAGCCGAGCGTGATCCGGCTCCTGGTGGCCTGCGCGTCGCCCGGCGGTCTCACGCGGCTGCGGACCTCGGCGGAGGTGGCGGCGCTCCGTCACGGCCTGCCTGAAGTCGCCGTACAGACAACGGTGTTGGAGCGGGCCACGCGCGCGAGCCTGGAGGCGGCGGTCGGCGCGCACCCCGAACTCCCCACGGCGGTCGCACTGATAGCGCACGGGACGTACGACCATGAGCTGGGCAAGGGCGTGGTGGCCCTGGAGACGGAGGGCGGCGGCGTCGACCGGGTGCCGTCGGATCTGCTCAGCGGCATCCTGCTGAAGGCGCGGGGGCTGCGGCTGGTCGCGCTCAACCTCTGTTTCGGAGCGGACAGTTCGCACCTCGAACCGTTCTCCGGGCTCGCGCAGGCGCTGATCGGCGGGGGCGTGCCGGCGGTGGTGGCGATGCGGGGGCTGGTCAGCGACGAGTCGGCGGGGGCGTTCAGCCCCGAGCTTCTGAAGGGCATCGCGGCCAACAAGACCGTCGACGAGTCCATGGCCGCGGCGCGGCTGCGCATCTCCCACCAGCCGCAGCACACGGCGGTGGAGTGGGCGACGCCCACGCTGTTCCTGCACGAGGAGTGCAGGCAGGGCTGGTTGTTCAAGGCGCGTGAGGTGCGGGACGACGAGTTCGGCCCCGGGGCGGTGGCGGATCCGCTGCGGGAGGGCGCGGACGCGCTGCGGACGTTTCAGAGCCCCGTCGGCCATGTCGGCTCGGCCGTCCTGATCGGCGCGGCGCGCTTCCAGCGGGACCGCGGGCGCTGGGCGCAGGTCCAGCGGATCCTGCGCACGCCGACCCGGAGTTACGCCGACGAGCAGCGGCGGATGCGGGCCGAGGCCGCCTTCGAACTGGCCTGGCCCGAGGTGGAGCGGCTGTGCGCGCTGCTCGCCGGGGAGCGGGACGCGGTGGCCGCCGCGGCGCAGCTCGCGGTGGTCCGCGAGCAGTTGCCGGGGCCGGTGCCGGGCTGCCTCGCGGCGGAGGTGGCCGAGCTGGAGCGCGTGACCGCGCTGGTCGGGGCGGCGCGGGCCGCGTCGGCGTCGGCGGACTGGGTGACCGCCATCGCCCGCTACGAGGAGGTGCTCGCCGTGCGGCCCGGCGGGCTGCGGGACGTGGTGGAGCGGCTGGCGGCCGCGCGGGACGAGCTCCACGTGGTGCGCACCTGCGAGGCCGCCGAGCGGGCGCGGCAGGCGGGCGACTGGGCCACGGCCGCGCGCGGGTACGCCACCGTCCTCACGCTGCGCCCGGACCACGGGACGGCCACGGCGTGGGCGGCGTACGTGGGCGGGCGGGCCGCCGAGGAGAGCGAGGACTGGGGGGCGGCGCAGGCGGCGTACGAGGCGTGCGCGGGGCTGGGGGACGCGGCGGGACGGGCGGCGTACGCGCGGGGCCGGGCAGCGGCACGAGACGGCGACTGGCCAGCCGCGCGGGACGCCTTCGCCGAGGCGGGGCCCGATAGCGCGGGGCACGGCAAGGCTCGGCCCGATAACGCGGGGCACGGCAAGGCTCGGCCCGATAACGCGGGGCACGGCAAGGCTCGGCCCGATAACGCGGGGCACGGCAAGGCTCGGCCCGATAACGCGAGGCACGGGAGGGCTCGGCCCGATAACGCGAGGCACGGGAGGGCTCGGCCCGATAACGCGAGGCACGGTAAGGCGGAGCCCGGCAAGGCAGGGCCCAACCAGGCGGGGCCCGCCCAAGCAGGGCCCGACGAGGCAGGGCCGGGCAACGCGAGGCCCGACCAAGCGGGGCCTGACCAACCAGGGCCTGACAATGCGGGGCCCGACCAGGCGGAGCCCGACAAGGCGGGGCCCGACCAGGCGGAGCCCCACCAGGCAGGACCCGACCAGGCGGAGCCCCACCAGGCAGGACCCGACCAGGCGGAGCCCCACCAGGCAGGACCCGACCAGGCGGAGCCCCACCAGGCAGGACCCGACCAGGCGGAGCCCGGCCAAGTGGGGCCCGACCTCGGTGCGTGGTGTGCGTATGCGGGTGGGCGGGCGGCGGAGGTGGGCGGTGCGTGGGCCGAGGCGGTGGCGGGATATGCGGCGGCGGGCGGTTTTCTCGACAGCGGGGGGCGGCTGCTGTTCGCGCGGGGGCGTGGTGCGGCGGACGCCGGTCGCGTCGTCGAGGCGCTCACCGATCTGTCGGCGGCGGCCGCGCGGGGCCTGGAGACGGAGCCATGGCTCGGTGAGCTGCGCCACCGCGCGTACGAGGCCGCCCTCGCGGCGACGGAGTCCGCCGAATGGTCGGCCGCGCTCATCCACCTGGCCCCCCTGCCTGCCGACTACCGAGTCACGGGGGCGTTGCGACGCTACGTCGAAGGCCGGTCGGCGGTGGTCGGGGGTGACTGGGGAGCGGCGGCGGAGGCGTTCGGGGAGGTGGCCGACGCCGACCCCCAAGACGGCCTGCCCTCCGACGCGGCCCATCTGCGCGCGTACGCCCAGGGCCGTCTCTGCCAGGAGCGGGGGCTCTGGGCGCAAGCGCTGGCGCACTTCGCGGGGCTGCCGTCCGCGTTGACAGACGTACCGGACCGAGTGCTGTACTCGCGTGGGCGGGCCGCCGACGAGCGGGGCGAGTGGACCGGCGTCATCGACGGCTTCGGGAGGCTGCCGGACACGTACGCGGACGGAGAGGTTGGCGTTCGGCGTCTTTACGCACGTGCGCGCGTCGCCGCCGATCTGCGCGCCGACTGGACAGCCGTACTCAGCCTGCTCACCGGCGTCCCGGACGACGCCCGCGACGGCGCGGTGGCGGCCTTGCGCCGCAAGGCGGAGGGCCGCCAGGCGGAGGAGGCGGACGACTGGCCGAGGGCCTGCGAGATCTACGCCCGAGCGTTCCCCGGGGGCGTCCCGGACCCGCCATGTCCGCCAGGCCCGCCAGACCCACTGGACCCGCCATGCCCGCCAGGCCCGCCAGGCCCAGCAGGTCCGTCAATCCCGCCAGACCCGTCAGGCCTACTGGACCCGCCAGGTCCACTTGGGCCGCCAGAACCCCCCGGCCCACTAGACCCACCTGCTCCACCCGGGCCACCTGCTCCACCGGGGCCACCGGGGCCACCGGGGCCACCCGACCCCCCGAACTCAAGACCCCACCCCCCGAACGAAGCCGCCCACCTCTACCGCTACGCCCTCGCCCGTACCCACGAGCTGGCCGGGCAGTGGCACGATGCGCTGGGTGTCTACCAGGACCTGGACGGCAGTTGGGCCGATGTCGCCGCGCGTGAGCGCTACGCCCGGGTGCGGATCGCCGAAGAAGGCGCCGACGAGGGCGCCGAGGGGAGCGACGCCTGGCGGCGGGTCGTCCTGGCGTACGAGGAGTTGGAGCGGGCCGAAGCCCAGGGGGTGGACGCCGCCACGCGGGGGCGGTACGCGCGCGTGCGGCTCGCCGAGGCCGAGGGGGACTGGGCCTGTGCCGTCGCCGAGGCGGAGGCCCTCGGCGCGTACCGGGACGCGCCCGCCGTCGCCGCCTACGCGCGCGGGCGCCTCTCCGACGCGCACCAGGAGTGGCAGCGGGCCGCCGACGCGTTCCGGCGGTGCCCGGGGCACCGGGACGCCGACGCGCATCTCGCGTACGCCGAGGGGCGGTCGCTGGAGGCGGCGGGGAAGTGGAGCGCGGCCGTCACCGCGTACGAGCGGGCGCGCGGCGCCCTCGACCGGGCCGATGTGCGGTGCCGCAGGCTGCGGCGGCTCATCGGGCTGCTCCCCTGGGCGGACGGTCTCACCGGCGCTCCCCTGGTCGCCGACCCCTTCGCCGTGCGGGACCAGGCGTTCCCGTATCTCGCGCTGCGGGACGCGGGCGTCGACCCCGGTGCCTCCATGGACGTGGTGAAGAACGCCTCGTACGCGCTGCTTGAGCGCGGTTCCCTGTCGTGGCACGAGCGCGTCGCCCTGGAGCGGCTGCGCCTGCCGGGCCGGCGGCTGCGGCTCGACGCGCTGCTGTACCGCTGGCACTCCCCCGAAGCCCTGCGCGACGCTCTCGCCGGGCTGTCGCCCGATGAGGGGCCGGGGCTGCTGGACGCCCTGTGCGAGCGCTTCCCGCGTGACGCCCCCTTGTTGCTGCTCCTCGCGCGGGGCCGGGAGGCCGCCGCCACGGAGTGGGAGCGGCGCTTGAGGGAGGCGCCCGGTGACATGGCCGTGGTGCACGGGCTGGCCGCGGCCCGGCTGTGGCAGGCGCAGGAGCTGGAGCAGAGCGGCGCGTGGGAGCACGCGGTGAGCGCCTGGGAGTCGGCGCTCGCGTACTGGGCGACGCTGCTGAGCGACGACGGGTACTGGGACGGCTGGCGTGCCGAGCGGGCCGCTCGTTACGAACGCGATCTCACCCACGAGGACATGGCGTCGCTGCGCTGGGAGCTGAGCCAGCACCTCTTCGGCCAGTTGTCGGCGTACGAGCAGCGGCACACCGAGCAGGGACGGCCCGAACAGGCTGCGGCTTATCAGGGGTTGGCGGGGGTTTTGGAGTCCGAGTTGGGTGGCGCGCGGGTGCTGAAGGACGTGGGCGGTCTGCCGGCCGTGCCGGGCGCGGGGGCCACGCTCGCCTGCGGGCCGCGCTATCTGCGGCTGCTGGGCCTCCAGGCGCCCCTGGGTGATCTCGTGGCGAGCCTGGACGCGGCCGCCCAGCAGGGCAAGGACCCCGGCGAGTACGCGGTGCGCGAGCTGCGCTGGGCCTTCTCGGAGCTGGCGCGGAGCTTCGCCCTCTCGGAGGTGCGCAAGTTCGGGCACGCGCTGCGCGCCCTGCCCGTGCTGCGCACGCTGAGCACCCTGCCTGACGACTGCGCGGGCCCCGCGTCGGCCGCGGCCGGGCACACCGAAAGGTGCGGGCACTGCCAGGATTTCCTGCGGCGCAACCCCGCCTACGTGCGGCTGCCGCGCCGCCACGCCCGCCTCCTCCAGGACGGCGTCGAACTGGCCGTACACGTCCGGCTTGCGCTCGCGAGGGCCGCCTTGACGCGCGGCGACGGCGGGCTTGACGAGGCTCTCGAACACTGGCGGGAGCTGGTGCGGGTGTCCCGCGACGCGGGGATGCAGGCCCGCTCGAAGAAGGCCGTGATCCGCACCGTTCTGGGACGGGTGGAGGCGCTCACCGACGAGGACGGCGTCCAGCTCGGGCCCTGCCTGGACGAGGCCGTCACGCTCGTCGAGTCGGCCACCGCCGTACTGCATCCGCTCGACCGCGAGCTGCTCGGCCAACTGCACGCCAGACTGTCGGCGTTGCTGTCCATGCGGGGCGTGTGGCGCGGCTACACCCGCACCAAGCACGGCATGCGCTGCGACGTGTACGGGGCGGAGACCGACCTGCGCCGCGCCCTCGCCCTCAACCCGGAGTCGAGCCACGCCCGCGACAACCTCGCGCGGGCCCTCGTCTTCACCCTGGACGACCGGACGTACGAGGTGCCCGAGCGCCTGGAGCTGCTCCACGAGGCGCTGGACCTGCTGGACGTCGGCCTCGGCCAGGCCCTGACGCACCGCTACCGCGAGACGCTCGGCGAGGCCCTCGACGAGATGGAGAAGCTCCTCACCCGGCATATCGGCGTCGGCGGCATGGGTGATCTGATCCGCAGCGACGGTCAGGAGACCCCGCCCGACGACGATGACCTGCCGTCCTGGGCGGCGGAGTTGACGGACAAGGCGGAGCGCGCGCTGCGCCGCGGGGACACCCTGTGGGCGCTGCACCATCTGTTCCGCGCGACCCGCGCGGACCCCACCAACAGCCGGATCAGACGGGCCCTGCTCGACGCGGTGCGCCGCTGGCTCACCGAGCTGAGGCCCGAGCGGAACAACCCCGAGCAGAACAACCCCGAGGACAAAGCACCCGGGAACGCAGCACCCGAGAACGAAGCAGGAGGCAGTGTCGCGTGATCAAGGACCCCGACGCGAGCTGGGAGGGCCCCTTCCCCTACGACGCGCTCGCCCCGGCCGGTGTGACGCCCTGGACGACCCACGCCGACATGAGGGACGTCTCCTTCGAGCTGCTCGCCCGGCATCTGATGACGCCGGTCACCCAGCAGGCGTGGGACGAGCTGCGCGGCGTACGCCGCAGAATGCTCGTCGACCTGCTCCTGTACGACGTGGACCTCGACGCCGAACTCCCGCTGGCCCTCGCGGAGATCGACCGACAGCTCGCCGCCGTCACCGCACAGGAGACGCCACCGGACCCGCTTCTTCCGGAGGCCGCCGCGCGCCTCTTCGACGATCTGATCCGCTTTGATGTCTGAGCCGGCGCCGCAGCACGCGGGGGCGGCCGTCACGGCGCGCCTCGCCTATGAGCACGCCCGCGACCTGGCCGCCCGCGACGCCGCCCATCAGGCGCTCACCGAACGGCTGCTGCTGCGCTGTGCCGACGTACTCGACTCCTTCGACCGGCTCCTCGCGGACGGCGCGGCGAGCGATGTGGAGACGTACCGCGGAAGCCTGGCGCTGATCGCCGGACAGCTGGAGACCGCCCTGGCCGACGAGGGGCTCGAACGGGTGGGGCGGGTCGGTGAGCGCGCCGAACCGGCGACGCACCACGTGACGGAGGTGCGCGCCGCGCCGCCCGGGACCGCCGACGACGAGGTCCTTGAGATTCTGCGGCGCGGGTATCGATACCGGGGGCACGTGCTGCGCGCCGCCCGGGTGGTCGTCGCCGTGGACGGCGGCACGGAGCAAGGGACGGAACGGGAATGAAGGCCATCGGCATCGACCTCGGCACCACCAACAGCGCGGTCGCCGCCCACGACCCGCACCGCGCGGACATCGCGGTGCTCACCAACAGCAAGGGCGAGCGGCTCACCCCGTCGGTCGTCGGCGTCATGCACCGCGACGGCAAGGACCAGCCGCTGGTCGGCGAGGACGCGCTGAACTGGGCGACCAGACAGCCCAAGGAGACCATCGCCTCCGTGAAGCGCCTGATGGGGCGGGACTTCGCCGACGCCTCGGTGGCGCGGGCGCGCGACCGGATGAGCTACGAGATCGTCGCGGGCCCCGACGAGGACCCGCGGGCGCACGTGGTGCTCGGCGGCCGGGCCCGGACCCCCGCCGAGATCTCCAGCGTCATCCTGGACAAGCTGGTGCGGGACGCCTCACGCACGCTCGGCGAGCCGGTGACGCACGCCGTGATCACCGTGCCCGCCTACTTCCGTGACGCGCAGCGCGCCGCCACGCGCGAGGCCGCGGAGAAGGCGGGCCTGGTGGTGAAGAAGATCGTGGACGAGCCGACGGCCGCCGCGGTCGCCTTCGGCCTGCACAAGCCCGGCGGGGCGCGCAGCCGGGTCCTCGTCTACGACCTGGGCGGCGGCACGTTCGACATCTCCGTCCTGAACGCGGTCAAGGACCAGGAGGGCAGGAGCCAGTTCCAGGTGCTGCGCTCGGCCGGTGACATCTGGCTGGGCGGCGACGACTTCGACCTGACCGTCGTCGAGCACATCATCGGGTGGATGCGCGCGCAGCACCACGTGGACCCGGCCGGTGACAAGGCGTTCCTCTTCCAGGCGAAGAAGGCCGCCGAGCGCGCCAAGCGTGAGCTGAACGACATGGAGGAGACGTACATCGTCATCCCGGCGGCGTACCGGGGCCAGGACGGTGTGATCGACGTCGAGATGAAGCTGACGCGCGCCGAGTTCCACGCGATGATCGCGCCGCTGGTGGCCCGCACCATGGTGCTGGTCCAAGAGACCCTCGCGCGCTACGAACTGTCCACGGACGACATCTCCGATGTGCTCCTGGTGGGCGGCGGCACGCTGACGCGGCCCGTGTACGAGGCGGTCGAGGGGTTCTTCGGCACGGACAAGGTGCGCAGGAACATCAACCCGATGGAGTGCGTCGCCTTCGGCGCGGGCGTCCTCGCCGAGACGCTGCGCGGCGTGGAGTGCTCGGACGCGGCGTGCGCCAGGCTCAACGAGTACGGCGCGGACGCCTGCGCGGCCTGCGGCCGGAGCCTGGCCGACGGCCGCTCCAAGGGCGACACGGGTCTGTACGAGTCGACGCCCATGGCGATGGGCATCGCCGCGATCAAGGGCAGTCAGCGCGACGTGTTCGTCGAGATCATCGAGGCGGGCTCGCCGTACCCGCTCTCCGAGCCGCGCCGGCGCACGTTCCACGCGACGGACAGCCGCCGCATCCGGGTGCCGGTGTACGAGGGCCACAGCAAGGTGGCGAGCGAGAACCACGAGCAGGGCGTGGTGGAGTTCGAGCTGCCGCAGGAGATCGAGGTCAACCGCCAGGTGGACGTCTCCTTCAACTACTCGGCGGACCGCATCATCACGGTGAGGATCAGCGTGCGCGGCACGGACATGGTCCTGGAGGCCACGCCCAACCGGGAGAAGCCGCGCACCCCGCCGCCCGAGCCGGTGGAGGAGCTGGTGGACAGCGCGGTCCTGCGCGAGCAGCTGGCCCTCGCCGAGCGGGAGGCCGACCACTTCCTGAAGCGGTACGGGCCCTACATCGAGCCGGTGCAGGCGATGAAGGTGCGCCGCGACATCGAGCAGGCGCAGCGGGCGGTCGCGATGGGCGACAGCGGCGAGTACAAGCGCCTCACCGAGCTGCTGCTCGACGACATGTACCGCCAGTGCGGTCTTGCGAGCCAGTTCCGGCAGGCCGAACTGGCCTCGGAGGGCGCGCCGCGCGAGACGGTCCGGCAGATCAACGAAGCGGTCGAGTACGTCAAACAGGCCCACCGGCAGGGCAACCGCGTACAGACCGCCCAGCAGGCACGCAACCTCGTCAACCTGGTCGCGGTCGCCCAGTCCGAGCGCGCCGTGCCGACCCTCCCCGACAAGCCGGACTACGAGGGCATCCTGCGGTTCGCCGAAGAGACGGCCGGCGGATGACGCGGGCGCGCCAGGACGGCCGCCGCTCCGCGCCGGGGGCGACGGCCGGGGCGGCCCCCGTCAGTCTCGGGGTCGACTTCGGCGCCACGGGGCTGCGGGCGCTCTTCGCGCTGCCGGACCGGCCGGCGCGGCGGCTGGACGCGGGCGCGAAGGACGGGCCGCGGGAAGGGCCGTTGCTGCTGTGCGAGCCCGCAGAGACGGGCGAGCTGCCGGTGACCTTCCCCAGCCTCAAGAGCCGGCTCGGCAGCGGACGTCCGGTGCGGGTGGGGGGCGAGGCGTGCGACGCGGACCCGCTCGTGGTGCGCCTGCTGCGGTCCCTGCGCGAGCGCGTGGAGGCGGCGGCGCCGGGGCGGGTGGCGCAGACCGTGATCAGTGTGCCCGCACGGTTCGGCTCGGCGCAGCGGGCGGCGCTGCGGGACGCGGCGCGCGAGGCGGGCCTTGAGCCGGCGCGGCTCGTCAGCGACTCCATGGCGGCGGTGATCGGCCATATGACGGAGCGGGACAGCGGCACGTGCCTGGTCTACGGCATGGGGTACGAGGGGTTCGAACTGGGCCTGATCCGCAGTGTGCGCGGCCACTTCCGCTCCCTCGGCTACGAGGGCGGTACGACGTCCGGGGGTCGCGCCTTCGACGCGGAGATGCTGTCCTCGGCGGTCCGGCTGCTGCGCAGGCACCGCGGTCCGGGCTCGGTCACCGGGCTCGACGCGGCCGTGTGGCAGGAGCTTCGCGCGCGCGGGCAGGAGGCGCGGGAGACGCTCGGGGCGCGGGGCGGCCCGGAGGAGGCGGTACTGGACCTGGAACTCGGCGCGGGGCCCCCGCTGTGGGTGCGGATCGCCCGTCCCGACCTCGACGCCTACCTGGACCGGCATGCGCGGCGCACCCTCGACCGGGCGGGGGCGCTGCTCGACCAGTCCGGGATGCGGTCGGCGGACGTCGACACGCTGCTCCTTGTGGGCGGCAGCACGCGTATGGAACAGGTGCGTTCGCGGGTCGCCCGGCTCGGTGAGCGGAGCGTGCAGGCGCCGCCCGAGCTGCTGGCGCTCGGCGCGCTGAAACACGCGGTGCGGCTCGCGGGCGGCGCCGCGTCCTCGGGCCCCTCCGCCCTGGAGGAGGGCCCGCTGGAACCGGCGGCGCCCACGCAGGACACGCTCGCGGACGCGCCGCCGCTCACGGCGACGTTGGTGGACCCTCGGGTCGTACGGGAATCGGGTGCGGTACGAGGTGCGGGTCGCCCGGGAGAAGCCGTACGTGATGACGTACGAGATGCCGTACGTGATGACGTACGTGATCCACGGGAGGCCGCTGCCCCGCGCGAGGCGCCACCCGATGACCACGGCGGGCACGGCGGCGTCCGTGACGTGGAGGGGGCGCGGCTGCTTGTCCGCCAGGGGCGGCCGGGAGAGGCTGCCGCCCTGCTGCGCGAGATCATCGCTCAGGCCCAGGAGCTGCTCGACGACCTGGCCCGCCCCGCGCCCCGCCCCGCCCCCACACCGCCCGCCCCGGCGACCCCACCGGAGCCCGCGCCCGCCCCGTCCCTCGACTACGCCTCGCAGCGCCAACTGGCGCGCGCGCAGGCACTGTTGTCCCTCGGCCGGTACGACCACGCCGTGCAGGCCGCGCACATCGCCTGGCAGGACGCGGCGACCAGGCCGGCCGGCGCGGACATGCTGGACGCGATGATCGACGTGCACTGCGCGGCCGCGATGGCCGACATGTCGCCGGAGCACTTCGCCGACGCCGATCGGTGGCTCAACTGCGCGTACAACCACGATCCGACGAACGTACGGGTGCGCGGGCTGCTCGCCGAGCGCACCTACCGCCACGCGGTGGAACTGGACCGGCGCGGGGAGCGGGATGAGGCCATTGAGGCCCTGGGGAAGTGTCTGACGTGGGACCCTGAACACGCCGACGCCGAGACGCTGTTGCGGCGGATCGGCCGTGACGGCAGGAACCGGCGTGGCAGGGGTGACGCCCTCGGCTAGAGCCCTGTGAGCCATGTCTCAAGCCACCCCGCAAGTCAGGGAGGAACCCGCTTGACGCCCGCAGAACTGCTCGACAAAACCTTGATCATCAAGGAGTTGCGGCGGCTTGCGGCCCTGTCCGCGCTCGCGCCGCGCTCGGCCGAACTGAGCGTGCTCCACAAGGACTTGGGCGGCATGTCGCAGCTCGACCGGTGGGCGGAGGTCGACCTCGTCCGGACGTACGTACGCCCGGAGAGCGTACGTACGCCGCCCGAACAGTCGTCGGGGCGCCGCGACCGCCTCCTGGAGGCGGCCCTCGGGGTGCTCGTCTTCATCCCGCTGCTGATCACCTGGTTCGGCCTGCGGGAGGCCGTGCGCGCGTACGGGGAGCTGGCCGAGGAGGAACCCAAGCAGGCGACGCGCCCCTTCCTCCAGCTGTGGCAGTCGGGCTTCGGCGGGCATCTTTCGTCGCTCGGGCGGTTCGAGAACGTGGCGCTGATGGCCGTACTCCTCATCGCCCTGCTCGTGGCGGTGTCGGTGTGGCACGCGCGCGTGAGGGTGCGCGCGGAGCGGGACGACGCGGCGCAGGAGGCGGACAGGGAGCGGCTGCTCGCCGAGCTGGCATCGGTACTGACCCGTACGCAGATGGTGCTGGCGCCGCATCGCAGCGCGACCCCGCAGCAGTTCACGGCGGAGCTGACGAAGGCCGCCAAGGAGATGGGCGACCTCGCGACGAAGGCGGAGCAGAGCCACAAGGCGCTCAGCGGTGCCACGACGTCCGTGGGCCGGGCCACCGACGCGCTGAAGAACGCGGCGCTGTCCCTGACGAAGGAGGTGCCGAAGCTCGGCGACGCGGCGGACCGCATCGACACCACCCTGCGCGACGGCGCGGCGGCGACCGCCAAGGCGGGCCGGGACAACACGCTCGCGGCGCGCGGGATCGCCGACCACGTCAAGGCGGCGGGCGACACGGTCGAGGCCTCCCTGAAGGCGCTGGTCGCCGCGCAGCAGTCGCTCGTCACCAAGTCCGAGTCGGTGGCGAAGGCGACGGAACTGGCCTCACAGGCCCTGGTGTCGAGCACCGGCCGCACGGTCGACGCGGTGGCCGGCATGCGGGAGGCCACGGAGCGCTGGGACGCGGCGGCGGCCCACTGGCAGGACGCAGCGGCCCGCCTCGACGCCCGCATGGACACACTGGCCTCCGCCCTGCCTTCCCTGCCGCTACCGCTGCCACTGGAGGGCGGCACGCCGCCCGGCGCGTCGTACGGCGCGCTGGGCGGCGGCACGCATGGCGCGGGCGCGGGGCCGCCGGCGTTCAGTGGCGGGGCGTACGCGGCGAGTGGCGGCGGCGCGGACGGCGGGACGTACGGCAGCGCGGACGGCTGGGCGCATGGCACGGGCGGCGCGACGACGTACGGCTCCGACGGCGGGGCGTACGCGGCGAGTGGCGGCGGGGCGCATAGCGCGGACGGCGGGGCGTACGCGGCGGACGGCGGCGCGGATGGCCGGTCGTACGGTTCCGGCAGCGCCGCATATGCGGCGAACGGCGACGCGGGCGGCGGGTCGTACGGCTCCGACGGTGGAGCACACGGTGCGAACGGCGGCTCGTACGGCGTGAGCGGGAGCCCGAGCGGAGCACACGGGGACGTGGCCGGATCGTACGGCGGCAGCTCAGCCCAGCCGTACGGCAGCAGTCCGGGCCAGACATACGGCAACGGCTCGGCCCAACCGTCCGCTGACAGCTCGGGCCATACATACGGCGGCACCTCAGACGGAACGCCCGCCGACAGCTCAGCTCAGCTGTACGGCGGCAGCTCGCCGCAGACGCCCGGCGCCGGCCCAACCCAGCCCTACGGCAGCAGCTCAGCCCGCGCGACCGGCGGCAACTCGCCCGGGGCACCTGAGGCGGCCAGCTCAGCCCAGGCCTACGGCGCCAGCCCAGCCCAGCCGTACGGCGGCGCCTCAGCCCAGACGCCTGACGCCAGCCCAGCCCAACCGACCGCTCACAGCCCGGGACGGCCATACGGCGGCACCTCAGCCCAGACGCCCGGCGGCAGCTCCGGGCAGGCGTTCGGTGGTGGAGTGGGCCCGTCGTATGGGGGCAGCGTGGGTGGGTCCCGGCGTGACATGGCGCGCGGTGATGTGGGGCCCGGCGGTCTGGCCGCTGACGGCACGCCCGTGCCCGACCCGGGGTGGCCCGTTGAGCCGGTCATGGATTCTCCGCCGGATCCTTCGTTCGATGATCCTTGGACGACCCGGCTGCCCCCGCCCTCCGCCCCGCGCGACGGAGGCGTCGCGTGAGTCGAGGGCGGGTGGCGCGCCGGCGTGGCCGGCGGCTCGGGGTGGTCGTGCTCGCGGGGTGGCTCTTCGCCGATCTGCTGCTCGTGCTCGCGCTCGTGTCGATGGCCGACCGCCCTGACCCGCAGGCCGACGACCGTCGGAAGCCCTCGCCGTCGAGGGGCGGTACGCCGTCGCCGACCCCGACCGGGCCCCGCTCGGTGGACCGCAACCCGGAGGAGTTCCGGGTGTCCGGCGGGGACAAGGGCGCCCTCGTCTCGCAGATCTCGAAGGGCACCCGGAAGTGGCCGGGCCGCACGGCCGCGCTCGTGCTGACCTTCGGCGGCGGCCCGAACGGCACCGTCTACGCCCACCGCGTCAACGCGCTGCTCGGCAAGGGCCGTCCGGAGATGTTCACCAAGAAGACGGCGACGGACGACTTCCACAACCTCGGGAAGAGCCCGGAGACCGCCGTGGTCCGGGTCTACTTCTACACGGCGCCGGGCGGCTGAGACATGGCGGTCCTGCGCCCCGGCGAGCACCCGAGGGCGAGCGGCGGCAGCGCGCCGCTGCCCGCCCTGCCCCGCTGCCCCGGCATGCGGGGGTACGTCGCGCTGCGCGAGGCCATGCGGAAGTCGGGCTTCCGGCATGCGGCGGACGTGCTGCGGGCCCCGTCGCCCGCGCCCGCGACGGACGCCCTCTTCGGCACGCTGCCGAGGGCCGACACGGACGACGGCTTCCGGGTCCTCGACGGCCTCTGGTTCCCCGGCCGGGGCGGCATCTGGCGGCGCGTCGACCGGCCGTACGTCCAGGAGGCGAGCGCCCGGTGGCGGACCTCCGGGGAGCCACGGGCCCACGAGGCCGCGGCCCTGGTGGACGTACTGGAGACCGTCCTGCTCGACGACGCGATGGGCCTGCGACGCATCGTCCTGTGGGAGATCTGCTGCCTCCTCACGGACGACGGCGGCACCCCGGGAGCCGCCGAGGCCGTCGCCCTCGGCGTGCACCGCGGCGAGGCGGGACAGCTCGCCGCCGCGGTGGCCGCCGGATTCCCCGGACCGGGGCCCGCCCGGCACGCCGCCGAGATCCTCAACGACGTATGGCCGGGGGTGCGGCTGCGCGAGGCGGAGCGGATCGTGGCGCGGCTGCCGCGCGGCTCCGTCCACCCGGACGGGCCGGACGACCACCGGCTGACCGCGCTCGTCGACGCCGTCCGCGCGCGAGCGGCGCAAGTGGAGCGGCTCGCCGCCGACGGCGCTAGGTCGGAGGCCACCGGCGCGCTGCGCGCCGCCGCCACCGCCTGGCTCGGCGCGCTCCGCCTGGCCAGGGACGACCCGAACGCCCAGACGGGGCTGCTGCGCGCGGCCGCGCTCCTCGCCGACGACCCCTTCGCCCCGGCGGAGGCCGAGGTGAGCGCCGTGACCGACGAGCGGACCGTACGGCTGTCCTGGTGCGCGCCGCCGCGCCGCGCGGCCGGTGTCACGTACCGCGTCCTGCGCTTCCCCGACGGCGCGCCGGACCTGGCGGTCGAGACGGCGGCGGGCGAGCCGGGGCCGTGGAGCGCCGACGCCGACGCCCCGGTGGGCCGCCCCCTGCGGTACGCCGTGTTCCCGCTGCGCCGCGACCGCATCGCCGGGGTGCCGCGCGTCACCGGACCTGTGCTGCTCACCCCCGTCGTGACGGAGCTGCGTGCCGCCGTCGTACCGGGCGGTGTCCGGCTGCGCTGGCGGCCCGACGCCGCGGCCGCCGAGGTGCGGGTGACGCGCTCGGGCACGGGTGACGACACCGACGGCTGGGGCGGGGCGTCGCTGGTTCGGGTGGACTGCGAGCACGACCGGCTGCTCGACGTGCCGCTCGCCCCGGGGACGTACACCTATGAGGTGCGCTGCGGCTACCGCGATCCGGACGGCGACCTCGTGTGGTCCCGTGGCGTCACCGTCACCACGCGCGCCGAGCAGTGGCCCTCGCCGGTGGAGGAGCTCACCGTGCGGCGGCACGCGGACGGCGGGCGCGTGACCATCGCCTGGCGGCCGCCCGCGATCGGTGACGGACTGCTCCTGCCGTGGACGGCGGGGCCCGTCCCGCCGGGCACGGACGTGTCGGACCTCGTGGGCGCGGTGGACCGCATCCCGGCGACGTCGGTCGGCGCCCAGTCGTGCGCCGAGCTGGCACCGCGGCCCGAGCAGCGCGTCCGTGTGACGGCGGTGAGCGTGCTCGGCGAGCGGGCCGTGTCCGGACCGAGTGTCGTCATCGAGCACCCGGCGGCCATAGGGGACTTGGCGGTGCGTCGGCTGAGGCCCGGCCGTGCCGAGGTGCGCTTCGAGTGGCCGGAGCCGGCGGTTCTGGTGCGCGTGGCGTGGAGCGACGGGGTGCGGGACGGTGAGCGGCGCGTGGCACGCAGCGCGCTGCTGGCCGGGCGGGTGGAGATCCCTGTCTCCGCCGAGCGGTGCACGGTCACCGCGGTGCCGCTGCCCCGCCCCGACGCCGTGGCCATCGACACGCCCCCGGCCCGCGCGGTCCTGCCGGCGGCGCCTCCGCCGCCATCGCCACCGCCTCCGCCGCCGCTCCCGCCGCCCCGGTGGTGGGCGTGGTGGCGGCGCCGGCGGCGTCCACGGCCATGAGGGGTGAGGGGGCCGGGGCGTGAGGCGGTCCGGGGGCTACTCCTTGACCACGGCCTCCGTGCCGCCCCCGAACTCGATGAGCAGCCCCGGCCGCAGCGCGATCGTCCTGCCCGGGTCCACGTCCCGCACGGTGCCGTCGTCCTTGCGCGCCGTCCACACGGACTTCGTACGGTTGGTGAGGCCGAACCGCCCGCGCTGCTGCGGGTGTTCGGTGACCTCGCCGACCACGGCGGTGAAGTCGTGGCGCTCGGGGTCGTCGCGCAGGTGGTGGGCGTAGACGCGGGCGCTCGGGGCGAGCCGGATGCCCCGCCGGGTGCGCAAGGTGCCGGTGCCGGTGACCAGTTCGAGGCGGGGCGGCAGGGTCAGCGTGGTGCGGCACTTCCAGCACTCGGGGGGCGCGCCGTCCGGCTGGGTGAGGTTCTGCTTGCCGCAGGTGCCGCACTGCGTGATGGCGTCGAGGACCTGGCTGAGCGCCTCGCGCCACTGTGACTCGCGTACCCGCAGGGACGGGTTGTGCAGGCCGTCCGTGAAGGTGCGGACGAACAGGTCGCGCAGGATCTGGGGCAGCGCGTTCCAGCCGGCGACGACGGTCGGCTGCTCGCTGGGCACCGGGCGGTTGCGGGTGTTCCGGGGGTCGTACACGAAGACGGGGTCCGTGCCGTACAGCTTGCGTTTGGCCGCCATGTCGAGGCAGCGGATGTTGAACTCCAGAGCCCCGTTGAACGGGTGATCGTTCATCAGCAGGTAGAAGAGGAGCACGGCGAGCGAGTGCAGGTCGCTCTGGGTGCCGGGCAGGGTGCCCTTGTCGCCGCGCACCAGCTCTGGCGCCATGAAGTCCATGGTGCCCGCGACGCCCGCCTCGGCGCCCTCCACGACGGCGTTGTCGTTGTCGCAGACCAGTACGTCGCCGGTGCGCGGGTCGAAGAAGATGTTGCCCCAGTTGATGTCGCGGTAGGCGATGCCCCGGGAGTGCAGGGCGCGGTACGCCTCGACGGTGTGCAGCGCCACGGTCACCAGGGTGCGCATCGTCGCGGCGGACACCGAGGGGTCACGGCGGAAGAGGGCGGGCAGGTCGCAGAAGCGGGCGGGACGTACGTCCATGAGGTAGCCGAAGCCGGGCTGCTTGCCCTCGGGGTCCATCACGATGGAGCGCGGCCACAGGAACCGGTCGTCGTCCCAGCCCTTGGCGATGAGCCCTTCGAGGATCTCCCGCTGGCGGGCGTCGGCCAGCTGGGGGTAGTACCACTTGACCGCGCGGTCGCCGCTGGGCGTCTTGACGCGGTAGACCTCGCCCTGGCCGCCGGAGCCGAAGAGTTCGGCGACCTTGAGCTTCTCCCCCGACTCGGCCACCAGGGTCTTTCCGGCGGCGAGCATGCCGTTCACCATTGTGTTCCTCTCTGCCTTTCTGCTCTTGTGATGCCTTGGCTCTTACGGTTCGTCGCCGCGCCGTGGGCCCGCCGCGACGGCGCCCACGAGTGTCGTGTCGTCCCCGGAGAACGCGGCGGCCCGCGTCAGCCAGTCCGGCAGCTGGTTCTGGACCGCCGCCACGCCCTGCTCGGCGGCGCGGTCGCCGACTCCGGTGGCGAAGTCCAGGAACCCCTGGTGGTCGGCGAAGCTCTTGGAGAGCCCGTCGGTGGAGAGCAGCACGCAGGGCGGGGCGCCGCCCGTAAAGGGCTGCCAGTGCGTGCGGGTCTTGCGCCAGGGCTCGGACTCGCAGAGCGAGTCGGTCTCGTCGCCCATGTCGGGTCCGGTGGAGAGGGGGGTGTGCGGGGTGCCCGCGTCGTCGACGAGCACGATGTCGCCGTCGCCCAACTGCCAACAGGACAGCATGTGTTCGGTGAGCACCGCGCCTATGAGGGTGCTGCCGTACGCGCCGAGGTCCGGGGGTTCCTTGCGGTCGCGCTCCGTCGCCGCGTGCCACGCCGTCACCGGACGGGCGCCGTGCGCGGGCGAGTTGCGGTCGTGCAGCAGGGCCCGCTCGTGCCAGCGGTGGCCGACCTGCCGCGGTAGGCGGCGCGCCTCTTCGCGCAGTGCGGTCCAGGCCGCCGCGTCACCGCCGACGCGGACCACTTCGTACGCGAAGGTCCTGGCGCACGCCGTGAACTCCTCGACCGCCCAGAGCGCCCCGAGATCGCTGCGGAAGTGGGCGGCGCTGCCGTGCCCGTCGGCGACGGCGAGGACGATCGCGCGGCCCCCGGCGACGGGCAGGGCGGCGCCGCGGTCCTGGCTGTACTTCTTCGCCACTCCCTTGACCGCGCCGCTGAGCAGCTCCCAGGGCGCGGCGGCCGTCCGGTGGCCCGACACCGGATCCGGTCCGGTCGCTGTCTGCGGTCCGCTCACCAGATGTCGTCTTCGCCCTTGGTCATCGACGGGACGTCGATCGGCGTCGCGGGCTTCGCGCCGTCGTCGACCTTCGGGGTGGAGGCGTCCTTGACGACCGCGGTGGACATCCAGCGGATGGCGGCGGCGAGCTGGCGGGGGTTCTTCGCCTGGAGCGGCTCCAGCTCGGGGTTGCCGAGGAACTCCTTGAGCATGCTCTTGTCGGCGTCGTCACCGATGGCGACCGCGACGCGCACGGCCCGCTTGCCCCACGGGGTGCCGTCGATGGCGCGCAGCCCGGCGCGCCAGTCGTCGGTGGGCTGCCCGTCGGAGGCGAGCGCGAGCACCGGCGGCAGGGCGCGCTGCGGCATCGGCGGGGTCTGGAGCGCGCCGGCCGCCAGTTTGAACGCGGCGCCCATGTCCGTGCCGCCGTAGATGTGCACGTCCTCCCAGGAGAACCGGTCGACCGGTGTCGGGTCGCTGACGTGCCAGCTCGCCCCGCTGGCGAAGGTGATGGCCCGCACCAGCAGGGAGGCGGCGGGGTTGGACTGGGCGGCCTGCTGCATCTCGGGGATGGCCTCGCGGATGGCGAAGTTCAGCTCGCCGATCTTGCCGTTGACGCCCATGGAGCCCGAGCAGTCGAGCATCCAGATGAAGTGCACGGGGCGGCTGGCCATACTGCCGCCGGGGAAGTTGTCGACGACGACGGTGTCGGTGGTGTCGCTCACTCTGGTCCTTTCCTGTGGTGCGGTGGTGCGGTGAAGGGTGCTTGTGGGGGTGGGTGTTGTGGGCGTACGGGTCACTCGCCCCGGTGCTTGATCTGGTGGCGCCAGGCCGTCCAGCCCTGTACGTCCTGGTTCTCGCGCTGGAGAACGGTGGCCACGCGGCCGAGGTGATGGTCGTCCACGTGCGCGAGGACCGGCGCGAGGACCTGGTCGAGGAGTTCCGCGGCGACCGAGCGCCACTCCGCGCTGACGCCGTACCGCTGCCGGGGCCGCCAGATGTGGAAGTACGCGGCCAACTCGGCGGGTTGCTCGGGCAGTTCGCGCAGGAGGCGGTCGTGGGTGCGGTCGTCCAGGAAGTACGCGCGGTAGGGCCGCAGCAGCTCGGGTCCGGCGGCGAAGAGGATCCGCACTCCGTGGGACTCGCAGACGTCGAGAGGGTTGGCTCCGGCGAGGGCGCGGCCCACCCGCTCGTCGATGCCCTGCCGCAGGACCGGGCCCGGCGGCGGGGCCTTGCGGAACAGTTCTGCGAGGCGGTCGATGGAGGGCCGGGTGAGGGGCAGCCGGCCGTCGGCGAGGTCCTGGGCGGCCACGAGGAGGGCGGCGGTGTGGCGGTCACCGGCGCCCAGCTTGCCGTCGTCCCGCATCTGCCGGGCGAACGCGACCAGTTCGGGGTCACAGCGGTCGGGGTCCCTCAGCCAGCCGATGACGCGGCGGCCGAGATCCGCCTCGACGATCAGGCGGGGCGTGCAGGTGCGGGCGATCCAGGACTGCTCGGCGCGGTCGGGCGGGTCGTTGCGCCACACGATGTGCCAGAGCAGCGCCAGCGTCACCTTGTTCTCGACCCGCTGTCCGGGCAGGAGTTCGGTGAGGCGCCTGAAGAGTTCGGCGCCGCGCAGGTGGTCGGGGGGTCCGTGCCAGTGGGCGGCGGCCGCGGCGAGGCGGACGGTGAGCGGCGCCTCCTCGATGTGCCGGCGCAGCCAGTCGCCCTGCGGGGAGTCGGCCAGTTCCCGCAGGCGGTCGAGCTTGCGCTCGGTGAAGTCCACGGTGAGCAGGTGCAGCACCCGGCGGGTGAGGGGCAGGTGGTCGACCTCTTCGAGGACTTGGACGGCGTGCGCGCAGTCACGTTTGTCGGGGCGCAGCAGCGCTCCCGCGAGCCGGTCCATGGCCTCGGCGATTCCGGGTCCGCCGTCGGCGCCCACGGCGAGGGCGAGCCGCAGCGGCTCCGTCCAGGTGGGGAGGGCGCCGCGCAGCCCGCGGCGCAGGGCGTCGTCGGCGCGGTCCCCGTACTCCTCGCGGAGCTGCCGCCAGGCATCCTGGCCGAGCGGCAGCCCTTCGAAGGCGGTCAGGTCGGGCAGCGCGTCGCGGGCGCGGGGTGTGTCGAGGCGGTGCTTGACGAGGGCCAGGGCCAGCGGGCGCGCGGCGCGGGCCCGGTCGCCTTCGAGTCCTCTGCAGAGCCGGTCGAGTTCGTCGAGGGCGCGGGAGTCGGCCTCGCCCCGGGCCACGGTGCGGGTGAGGGCGTCGAAGACCGCGCTCAGACAGTCGCCGCCGAGTCCCGCCAGGTCGGCGCCGGAAGGCGTCCTGCCCCTGCCCGTGCCGTCGGTCGTGCCGGAGATGAGCGGGAGCAGCGCGAAGGCGTCGTCGGCCCGTGCCCCCACGCCTGGTGCGGGGTGCGGCGGGTTCCCGGAGATCCACCGCTCGGCGGTGAGCTGGGCCCAGGCGTCGAACTCGGCGGGCGGGCTCTGGGGTCCGCCGGTGGCGTCGTGCACGCGGTAGAGGTACTCGACGGTCGCCGCGTCGGTGCGGTCGAAGTCCGCGTCCGGGCCGGTGCCGATGATCTGCTGCGGGGCGCGGTGGGGGTGGGCGGTCCAGGTGGTGAACGTCAGCGCGGGGACGTAGGCCTCGGGCAGCGAGGCGCAGGCGAGCGCGACCCAGCGGGCCACGGTCTCGGGGTCCTCCTCGACGAGGACGATCTGCCGCCCGGCGGGGTCCTCGAAGAGGCGGCGCACATCGGCGAGGAAGGGCGCGACGCGGTCCGCACGCTCCCGGGCGAGGTCCACGAGGAGTCCGCGGTCGAAGTGCGCCTCGGGCACGGGCAGTTCGGATTCGACGAACCCGGCGCCGAGCGTCTCCTCGGCGCCCGGCTCCCAGGTCGCGGAGCGCCAGGTGTCGATCGGCCACACGGGCCCCGGCCCCGGGGTGTCGGCGCTCAGGTACAG
This sequence comes from Streptomyces sp. NPDC003379, assembly GCF_053589195.1. NCBI lineage: Bacteria > Bacillati > Actinomycetota > Actinomycetes > Kitasatosporales > Streptomycetaceae > Streptomyces > Streptomyces sp. NPDC003379. The sequence goes on from NZ_JBSFRK010000001.1 coordinate 152,051, forward strand.
CGCCTCGACGCGTCGCTGTCCCGGCACGGCCGCGCACAGGAGGCGGCCGCCGTCCGGGAGCAGGCTGTAGCTCAGCTCGGAGCCCGACCCGATGACGCGTTCGACGGCGGCGCCGAACTCATCGGGGTCCTGTGCCGGTTCCTGTCCTTCTGATCCCCGTCCTCGCGTCCCGGCGGGGATCAGACGGACGGCTCCGGTGTCCGGCTCCTGGTCGAGCCGGTAACTGAGGCGACGGATGGCCATGCCACATTCTGACCAACCGCGGCGCCCGGCCGCAGGCCGTCCGGCAACTTCGCCCCGGCCTCCACGCGCACCACCCGTACCGGTGACGTTCTCGTCGGCGCGCCCCTGAGGCGCACTCAGCCCTGAGGGCGCCCTTGCGCGACCGTACGCTTCGGGTCACCTTGGTCGCGGGCCGGCGTCGACCGGCGTCGCCCGGACCATGCCGGTGTCGGACCGTGTCGGTGTAGGCGTCGGACCGTGCCGGCGATCGGAGTCGATGTGGCCTCCTTCCTGCTCCCCCACACCCTGCTCGGCGACGGTCCCCACAAGGTGATCGCGGTGCACGGCTGGTTCGCGGACCGGTCGGCGTACGATCCGGTGCGCGCGGATCTCGACGGCGGCGCGTTCCAGTACGCGCTGGTGGATCTGCGCGGCTACGGCGAGGCGAAGGACGCGGTCGGCTCGTACACGACGGGCGAGGGCGCGGCCGACGTGCTCGATCTCGCCGACCGGCTCGGCTGGGAGCGGTTCTCGCTGATCGGCCACTCGATGGGCGGCAGCGTGGCCCAGCGGGTCCTGGCCGCCGCCCCGCACCGCGTGCGCCGTCTCGTCGGGGTGTCGCCCGTGCCCGCGTCGGGGCTGCGACTGCCGCCGGAGCAGCGGGAGTTGTTCGACTCCGCCGCGCACCTTCCGGCGAACCGGCGCGCCATCATCGACTTCACCACGGGTGGCGTGCGCCCCGGGGCGTGGCTGGACCGCATGGTGGAGCGCTCCCTCGCGGTCAGCGACGCCAAGGCGTTCCGCGCCTGGCTGGACTCCTGGGCGGACGAGGACTTCCACTCCGAGGTCGAGGGGTCGCCGGTGCCCGCACTCGCCGTCACCGGCACGCTCGACCCGGCACTGTCGGCGGACCTCATGCGGGGCACGTGGCTGCGTTCGTACCCCCAGGGGGAGCTGGCGGAGCTGCCGGGGGCCGGTCATTACGCGATGGACGAGGCGCCGCTCGAACTGATCCGCACGGTGGAGGACTTCCTGCGCGCGGACAGGGGGCCCGGGGCGTCCGGGACCCCCAGCGCATGAGCCCCCGCGCTTCGCCGACGACCCCGCCCGTCCCCGACGTCTTCGACCCTCGCCTGTACGCGCATGGCGTCCCCCACGACCGCTACCGCGTGCTCCGCGACCACCACCCGGTGGCCTGGCAGGAGGAGCCCGGGGTGTTCGGCTGGGCCGCGGGGCCCGGGTTCTGGGCCGTCACTCGGCACGCCGATGTCGTCCGCGTCCTGAAGGATCCGGCCACCTTCTCCTCGTACCTGGGCGCCACGCAGATCCGCGACCCCGCCCCCGACGACCTGCCGTTCATCCGTCGCATGATGCTCAATCAGGACCCGCCCGCCCATGGCCGGTTGCGCAGGCTGGTCAGTCGGGCGTTCACGCCGAAGCGGGTCGCTCGCTTCGAGGGGCGGGCGCGTGAGCGGGCCCGTGCCCTGATCGCCGCGGCCCTGGAGGGGGCGCGCACGGGCGACGGCACCTTCGACGTCGTCACCGAGGTCACCGACGAGTACGCCCTGCTCAACCTCGCCGACCTGCTCGGCGTCCCGTCGGACGACCGCGGCCTCCTGCTGCACTGGACGCGGCGCGTCATCGGCTACCAGGACCCGGACGAGGCCGCCCCGGCCGCGCCCGGCCCCGGCGGCGGGCCCGTCGATCCGCGCTCGCCCGCGATGCTGCGCGACATGTTCGCGTACGCCCGGACGCTGGCCGCGCACAAGCGCGACCACCCCGAGGACGACATCCTGACGACTCTCGCCACGGACCCCGAGCTCGATGCCCCCGAGCTGGAGATGTTCTTCTTCCTGCTCACCGTCGCGGGCAACGACACCGTGCGGAGCGCCGCGCCGGGCGGGCTGCTCGCGCTCGCCGAGAACCCCGGCGAGTACGAGCGGCTGCGTGACGGCACGGCAGGAATGGCCACGGCCGTGGACGAACTGCTGCGCAGCCACCCGCCGGTGCTCAGTTTCCGGCGCACCGCGGCGCGCGACACCGACCTCGCGGGAACGCCGATCGCGGCCGGGGACAAGGTCGTCGTCTTCCACGCCTCCGCCCACCACGACGAGCGCGTCTTCACCGACCCGCACCGCCTCGACCTGTCCCGCTCGCCCAACCCCCATGTGGCGTTCGGCGAGGGCCCGCACGTCTGCCCGGGCGCGCACTTCGCCCGCCTCCAACTGCGCGTGTTCCACGAGGAGGTGACCCGTGCGCTGCCGCTGCCGCGTCTCGCGGCGCCGCCCCGCCGACTGGTCTCGCACTTCATCAACGGCCTGAAGTCGCTACGCCTTGAGGTGCCCGAGTAAGGTGCAAGATCATTCACGTACCGCTACGCCCGGACACGTACCCGGAACGACGCGTACCAGGAACACGGACCCGAAAGCGGAGAACGACGATGCACGCGGCAGCGGAGGAAGGGGCCGGGGACGAGGCCAGGGAGCGGACCGGGGGCGAGGCCGGGGACGAGTCCGAGGAGGAGACCGGGGACGAGTTCCATGACGAGGTCTTCCCCTTCGTGCCCGCCCCGGCGGACGGCAGCCGCTGGCAGGCGCCCGCCGACCTCGAAGAGCATCTGTACGAACTCTGCGAGGCCGACGACGCGTACACCTACCTGCGGGCCGTCGCCGTGGAGGGCCTGTACCGGCCGGTGGCGCTGCACGAGAAGGACCCCGACGCGGACGCGAGCCCGCTGCTCACCGTCGACCTGCCGGACGGCCGGAAGGCGGCGCAGGTGTACACGGCGGGGCTGCTGCCGCGCCCGCACCCCGCGGTCGTGTACGAGTTCGTCACGCTCGGCGCGCTCGCCGAGGGCTGCCCCGACGACGTGGACATCCTGGTGATCAACGCGGCGACGCCGTGCGAGCAGTACTACCTCACCACCGACGAGGAGCGGCAGGTCTGGGCCGACCTGCACGAGCGCCACCACCGGGACGGCGGCCTCGGCGACCGCGTGGAGACCCGCCGCACCGGGGCGCCCGGGCCCGGCCCGCTCCTGCACGGCCTCGCCTGCGGCGCGCACCTGTGCTTCGCCAACGGCGACCCGTGGAACACGCTCGACTGGCACGGCGCCGGCCACCGCAACGAGGTGGGCCGCCTCGCGGAGTCCTGGGGTGTGGGCAGCCGCGAGCAGTGGCTCGCCACGCAGGAGCGCCTGCTCACCCGCGAAGTGAGCCCCTGGTACTGGGACTTCGTCCTCGGCGCCCGGCTCGCGGTGATCGCCGAGGTCGGGCCGCGGCTGGACCCGGAGCGGTGGCGGGAGTGCGTCGAGGTGACGCTGCGCAACCGCGTCGTGGAGACCGGCGGCCCCGACACCCCGCACCGGCCGGGCGACGACCCCGAACTGGACGACTTCGTCGCCGCCATGCGCGCCCTGGTCGGAAAGGTCCTGCGCTACGAGGCCCGCTTCCGCGCCGACGAGCTGCTGCCACCGGACGGTTTCGTCCGCACCGTCGCGGCCTGGGACATCGGCCGCGCCTCCAAGATGGCCCGCTGGGGCCGGGGCGCGCGCTACGCGACCGAGGCGGAACTGCGTGCCGCCGTCGAACGGGTGTCGCACGCCGCGCGGGCCTCGTACTCCACGTGGGAGGAGTTCTCTGCGGGGTACGTCCTGGGCCGCTGTCTCCACTTCGACGAGGAGTCGTTCGGCTCCTGGTACACCGACGTCCTGCACGCCCATCGCGCGCTGACGACGGATCCGGACAGCCCTTGGCTGACGGTGCCGTTCGCGACGGGCTGAGCCCGAGACGGTCGGCTCAGGGATCGACTACCGCCTTGGGGAGCTTTCCTGAGCGGACCGCTGACGGAAGAGGCCCGTGGCTGCTACACACACCAGGAGCAAAATGACCACCCCGGCCAGAGCACGGGTGACACTCCAGGTGGCGCCGACCAGTGATTCCTGGCTTCCCGCTTCGACAGACAATCGCATAGAGGTTTCACAGAGAATTACCGCAGGAACCAGCAGCTGGAATGCCAGGCGGTAGGGGCCGGTGCGTGCGAAATATCCGGCGACTCCACAGACCGGTCCCAGGATGAGGGCCGCGATGCACCAGATGGCCAGCATCGAGAGGAAATCGCCCCATGCGAAAGACGTGGTTCTTCCGGTCGGATCGCTGAAATCCATTGCCACGAAGTCACCTTGGGTCGCCTTCGTCAGGTAATAGGCGAAAACGGTCACTATCAGAGAAACGAAACCCAGGACGGCCGCAGCGCTCTTGGACCTGGACACCATTCCGGAAATGAAGGCGACCAGAGCATACATCCAGCCGGCAACCAAGGTGACACTTGCGGCATGGCTCACCCGCCCGCTCATTGCTTCAAGCATCGGGCCGGAGATTCCGACAATCAAGCCGCCTGCAAGGGGAAGCGCGACGGCCGAGAGTGATGAGCGCACGTGCACAACCTCGAAGTGTGTGGGGGGCTTGGCATCCTACTGACTTTCCGGGGATGCCGCCAGGCAGGGAGACAGAAAACGCGAAGGCCCGGCCATTTCGCTCCATGGAGGCTGCTGGCCAGGCCTTCGGTCAATGAGAGAGCAAGCTAATCAGTGTTTAGTAGACGCCCCAGTAGGCGTTGCAGGTGTAAGCGGCACCAGCCGTGACCCTGGCCTTCGCCCAGATGTCCTTTTCCCTGATGTCCTTGTCGGTCCCGCTCGCCATGGCGACACTGGCCGAGTGCTTCTTGGTGGGGTGGATGTAGTTCGAGTAGCAGTGCTTCCCGTCCAAGCCGGCCGAGGAGGTGCCGTAGTTCCAGGTGCCACCGCCCTTGCTGACCTTCGCCTGGATGGGAGCGCCCTTCTTGAAGGACACCACGCCCCACTCGCGGGGCTTCTGACCGTTCGGGCCTATGAGCGAGGCCGGCGGAGTGTCTCCCTCAGCTGCCGAAAACGTGTGGACCTGCGGGGCGGCCGGTGCGGCCGCAGTGGCCGGCGCCGCAGTCGCGAGGGCTCCAGCGGCGGCCGCCATGGCGACGGCGACGAGGGTGAACTTTCCGGGCTGCTTCATTAAGTTTCCTGCCTTTTGGTGGTCAGAACAGTCTCCTCATGCACAGCTCACATGCGACAAGTTGACATGGCCATTCTGTGCCGATGTTGATCACTCTGTAAAGGCTGCCCAGGGGAAATTCCGCTCGGATTAACACGACCTACGGCGCCGAGAACGCGCCAATTCGGGCGTTTCTGTACTTCACTCGGGGACAAAGTCGACGAAAATAGCGACCAAAATTTTCGGGAGAGTCGTTCTGACTCCCCCACTTCGGACGATGCGGAAACGCGGCGGAACGCGGCCACTCCCGGCAGGCCGAACCCCGGCGGCACGCCAGGCGCCCCCCGCCTCCCTGCCACCCCCGGCCCTCCCGGACCTTCATCACGATCAGGTCTCACTCCCCCGCGCCTCCCCCTCACCCCCTTGCCACACGGGCGTGTAATCGTTTCCAATCGTCCGTGTAATCGATTCCACAAGGAGGTGGACCGACGATGGCTTCAAGCTCGGGCTCCGTGAGCATCAAGGACGTCGCCGCCCAAGCCGGCGTCTCCGTCGCCACCGTGTCGCGCGTGCTGAACAGCCACCCCTCGGTCAGCCCCGCGTCCCGCGCCCGCGTGGTCGCCGCCGTTGACGCGCTCGGCTACCGGCCGAACGCCGTCGCCCGGTCCCTGCGCACCGACCAGACCCGCACCCTCGGCCTGGTCATCAGCGACGTACTCAACCCGTACTTCACGGAGCTGGCCCGCTCGGTCGAGGAGGCGGCCCGCGCGCTCGGCTACAGCGTGATCATCGGCAACGCCGACGAGCGCCCCGAACTCCAGGACCACCACGTACGCACCCTCCTGGACCGGCGGATCGACGGCCTGCTCGTCTCCCCCACCGACGGCGGCTCCCCGCTGATGCTCGACGCCGTGCGCGCCGGCACCCCGATGGTCTTCGTGGACCGGTGGATTCCGGGCGTGGACGTGCCCGTCGTACGTTCCGACGGGCGCCGCGCCGTCCGTGACCTCGTCGCCCATCTGCACGGGCTCGGCCATCGCAGGCTCGCCATCATCGCGGGCCCGGCCGCCACCACGACCGGCAGCGAGCGCGTCGAGGCCTTCCGCGAGGCGCTGCGCGAGCACGGCATCGCGCTGCCCGACGCCTACATCGGCCAGGGCGACTTCCAGGCCGACAGCGGGCGCCGCGCCACCGAGCGCTTCCTCGCCCTGCCGGACCCGCCCGAGGTCGTCTTCGCCGCCGACAACCTGATGGCGCTCGGCGCCCTCGACGCGATCCGCGCGCACGGCCTGCGGGTCCCGCACGACATCGGGCTCGCGGCCTTCGACGACATCCCCTGGTTCGTGCACACCGACCCGCCGGTCACCGCGATCGCCCAGCCGACGGGCGACCTCGGCCGGGCCGCCGTGCACGCGCTGATCGACCGGATCGAGGGCCGGGAGCCCCGGTCCGTGACCCTGCCCGCCCGCCTCGTCGTCCGGCGTTCCTGCGGCGAGCCCGCCCCGAGCACGCATACGAGCACGCATACGAACACGGACCCGAGCACGCGAAGGAGCAAGCCGTGAGCCACGCCGACGAAGTGCTGCGCATCGAAGGCATCCGCAAGACGTTCCCCGGCGTCGTCGCGCTGGACGCCGTCGACTTCGATCTGCGGCGCGGAGAGGTGCACGTCCTGCTCGGCGAGAACGGCGCGGGCAAGAGCACCCTCATCAAGATGCTCTCCGGCGCCTACCGCCCCGACAGCGGCCGCATCGTCGTGGACGGGAAGGACGTACGCATCCACGGCGCGCAGGACGCCGAGCGGCTCGGCATCGCCACCATCTACCAGGAGTTCAACCTCGTCCCCGACCTGACGGTCGCCGAGAACATCTTCCTGGGGCGCCAGCCGCGCCGCTTCGGCCTGATCGACCGGAAGAAGATGGAGGCCGACGCGCAGGCGCTGCTGAAGCGGGTCGGCGTCCGGGTGTCCCCGCGCGCCAAGGTGCGTGACCTGGGCATCGCCCGCCTCCAGATGGTCGAGATCGCCAAGGCGCTGAGCCTGGACGCGCGCGTGCTCATCATGGACGAGCCGACCGCCGTCCTCACCTCCGAAGAGGTCGACAAGCTCTTCGCCATCGTGCGCGCGCTGCGCGAGGACGGGGTGGGCATCGTCTTCATCACCCACCACCTGGAGGAGATCGCCGCGCTCGGCGACCGCGTCACCGTCCTGCGGGACGGCCGCAGCGTCGACCAGGTGCCCGCCTCGACGCCGGAGGACGAGCTCGTACGTCTCATGGTGGGGCGCAGCATCGAGCAGCAGTATCCGCGCCAACGCCCCGACACCGGGCCGCCGTTGCTGTCGGTCGAGGGGCTCACCCGCGACGGCGTCTTCCACGACGTCAGCTTCGAGGTGCGGGCCGGTGAGGTCGTCGGCCTCGCGGGGCTCGTCGGCGCGGGGCGCACCGAGGTGGCGCGCGCGGTCTTCGGCGCCGATCCGTACGACGCGGGCCGCGTCGACGTGCGCGGCGAGCGGATTCCCCGGCATGACGTGAACGCCGCGATGGGCGCGGGCATCGGTCTCGTACCGGAGGACCGCAAGGGTCAGGGCCTGGTCCTCGACGCCTCGGTGCGGGAGAACCTCGGCCTGGTCACGCTGCGTTCGGCGACCCGGGCCGGGCTCGTGGACCTCAAGGCGCAGGGCAGGGCCGCCGCGCGGATCGCCGAGCAGCTGGGGGTGCGGATGGCCGGGCTCGGCCAGCACGTGCGCACGCTGTCCGGCGGCAACCAGCAGAAGGTCGTCATCGGCAAGTGGCTGCTCGCCGACGTCAAGGTGCTGATCCTCGACGAGCCGACGCGCGGCATCGACGTGGGCGCGAAGGTCGAGATCTACCAGCTGATCAATGAACTGACGGCCTCCGGGCACGCCGTCCTGATGATCTCCAGCGACCTGCCCGAGGTGCTCGGCATGAGCGACCGGGTCCTGGTCATGGCGCAGGGCCGGATCGCCGGTGAGCTGACCGCCGACGAGGCGACCCAGGACGCGGTGATGGCGCTCGCCGTCAGCACCGCGTCCCCGACGGACGTACAGAACGAAGAAGAAGCGGAGGGCTCCCGTGGCCACTGAAACCCTGAAGCGCGACGCGGGTGGCGCGGGTGGCGCGGCGACGCTCCGCCGCGTCCTGCTCGACAACGGCGCGCTGAGCGCCCTGATAGTCCTGGTCGTGGCGATGTCGCTGCTCTCCGGCGACTTCCTCACCACCCAGAACCTGCTCAATGTCGGTGTGCAGGCCGCGGTGACGGCGATCCTCGCGTTCGGCGTGACGTTCGTGATCGTCTCGGCGGGCATCGACCTGTCGGTCGGTTCGGTCGCCGCGCTGTCGGCCACCGTCCTCGCCTGGACGGCCACTTCACAGGGGCTGCCGGTCTGGCTCGCGGTGGTCCTCGCCGTCGGTACGGGCATGGCGTGCGGGTTCGTCAACGGCCTGCTCGTCTCGTACGGGAAGCTGCCGTCGTTCATCGCGACGCTGGCGATGCTGTCGGTGGCCCGCGGCCTCTCCCTGGTGATCTCGCAGGGCAGCCCGATCGCGTTCCCCGACTCGGTCTCGCACCTCGGAGACACCGTGGGCGGCCGGCTGCCGATCCCGGTGATCGTGATGGTCGTGATGGGGCTGGTGACGGCCGTCGTCCTCGGGCGTACGTTCATCGGCCGCTCCATGTACGCGATCGGCGGAAACGAAGAGGCGGCCCGTCTGTCGGGGCTGCGCGTCAAGCGCCAGAAGCTCGTCATCTACGCGCTCTCCGGCCTCTTCGCGGCCGTCGCGGGCATCGTGCTCGCCTCCCGTCTCGTCTCCGCGCAGCCGCAGGCCGCACAGGGCTACGAACTCGACGCGATCGCCGCGGTCGTCATCGGCGGGGCGAGCCTGGCGGGCGGCGTCGGCAAGGCGTCCGGCACGCTCATCGGCGCGCTGATCCTCGCGGTGCTGCGCAACGGCCTCAACCTCCTCTCCGTGTCGGCCTTCTGGCAGCAGGTCGTGATCGGGGTCGTGATCGCGCTGGCGGTTCTCCTGGATACGTTGCGCCGGCGGGCCGGGGCGACTCCGGGAGCCTCCTCCGGGGCCGCGGGGGCCGGGCGCAAGGGGCCGCAGGCGGCGAAGTACGCGGTGGCCGCCGTGGTCGTGGCGGCCGTGGTCGGCGCGGTGTCCTTCTTCAACTCGGGCTCCTCGGGCACGACGACGAAGATCGGCATGTCGCTCTCCACCCTCAACAACCCCTTCTTCGTCCAGATGAAGGAGGGCGCGCAGGCCGAGGCCGCGAAGGCGGGCGTCGACCTCACCGTCACCGACGCGCAGAACGACGCCTCCCAGCAGTCCAACCAACTCCAGAACTTCACCGGCGAGGGCGTGAAGTCCATCATCGTCAACCCGGTGGACTCCGACGCGGCGGCCCCGGCCGTGCGCGGCGCCAACAAGCAGGACATCCCGGTGGTCGCGGCCGACCGCGGCGTCAACAAGGCGGAGACGGCCACGCTCGTCGCCTCCGACAACGTGGCGGGCGGCAGGCTCGCGGCCAGGACCCTCGCCGAGAAGCTCGGCGGCAAGGGCGAGGTCGTCGTCCTCCAGGGCACGCCGGGCACCTCCGCGAGCCGCGAGCGCGGGCAGGGCTTCGCCGAGGGCATCAAGGCGTACCCCGGCATCGAGGTCGTCGCCAAGCAGCCCGCGGACTTCGACCGCACCAAGGGCCTGGACGTCATGACGAACCTCCTCCAGTCCCACAAGGGCGTCGACGGCGTCTTCGCCGAGAACGACGAGATGGCGCTCGGCGCGGTCAAGGCGCTCGGCGACAAGGCGGGCACGTCGGTGCCGGTGGTCGGCTTCGACGGCACCCCCGACGGCCTCAAGGCGGTCGAGGCGGGCACGCTGTACGCGTCCGTGGCGCAGCAGCCCAAGGAGCTCGGCAGGATCGCCGTGCAGAACGCGGTCCGGGCGGCGCGGGGCAAGGAGGTACGGGAGATGGTGAAGGTGCCGGTGAAGGTCGTCACGTCGAAGAACGTGCAGGATTTCTCCTGACCTACCGGAACACCGCCCGGAACCGCCTCGCCGGGCCCACGTCATCACCGTACGGAAGCAGGAAGCAGCACATGAACGACGAAAACGCCGAGACCGCGGACACCACGGACACCACGGACACCGCCGAGACCGCCGAGACCGCCGAGACCGCCGACTACGAACTCCTTGTCGTGGGCTCCGCCAACGCCGATCTGGTGGTCGGTGTGGAGCGCCGTCCCGCGCCCGGCGAGACGGTCCTCGGCTCGGACCTGGCCGTCCACCCGGGCGGCAAGGGCGGCAACCAGGCGGTGGCCGCCGCCCGGCTCGGCGCCCGCACGGCGCTCCTCGCCCGGGTGGGCGACGACGCCCACGGCACGCTCCTCCTTGACGCGCAGCGCGCGGCCGGGGTGGACACCGTCGGCGTCCTGGTGGGCGGCGCGCCCACCGGCGTCGCGCTGATCACGGTCGACCCGTCGGGCGACAACAGCATCGTGGTGTCGCCCGGCGCCAACGCCCGCCTCACCCCCGAGGACATCCGCGCGGCGGGCACCCTGCTGGCGGCGGCGCGGGTGGTCTCCACCCAGCTGGAGATCCCCCTGGACACGGTCGCCGAGGTCGTCCGCGCGCTGCGGCCCGGCGCCCGCTTCGTCCTGAACCCCTCGCCGCCCGCCCCGCTGCCCGCCGAAGTCCTCGCCGCCTGTGACCCGTTGGTGGTCAACGAGCACGAGGCGCGCGTGATCCTCGGCGGCGAGGCGGGCGAGACCCCCGAGGAGTGGGCGCGCGGGCTGCTGGCGCTCGGGCCCCGCTCGGTGGTGATCACCCTGGGTTCGGCGGGCGCGCTCACCGCGGACGGCTCCGACGTCGTACGGGTCCCGAGCCCGAAGGTCGACGCGGTGGACACGACGGGCGCGGGCGACGCCTTCACCGCCGCGCTCGGCTGGCGCCTCGGCCTCGGCGAGGACCTCGCGACGGCGGCCGGTTACGCGGTGCGGGTGGGCGCGGCGGCGGTCACCCGCAAGGGTGCGCAGGACTCGTACCCGACGGCTGCGGAGCTGGCTCCGGCCGCGCGGGAGGCGTCAGAGGTTCCGTCCCCGTGAAGAAGTCGGGCATCCTCAACCGGCATCTGGCGGGCGCGCTGGCTGAGTTGGGGCACGGCGACACGGTCCTGGTCTGCGACGCGGGCATGCCGATCCCGGCGGGCCCGCGCGTGGTGGACCTGGCGTTCCGCGCCGGGGTCCCCGCCTTCGCGGAGGTCCTCGACGGTCTGCTCGCCGAGCTGGTGGTGGAGGGCGGGACGGCGGCGTACGAGATCCGGGAGGCGAACCCGGAGACGGCACGGCTGCTGCGGGAGAGCCTTCCGGCGCTGGAGCTGGTCCCGCACGAGGAGGTGAAGCGCCGCTCGGCGGAGGCCCGTCTGGTGGTCCGCACCGGTGAGGCGCGGCCGTATGCGAATGTGCTGCTGCGCTGCGGAGTGTTCTTCTGACCCGCACGTCATCCGTGCCCGGCACCCGGCGCTTATAGCGCAGTTGTCCGCTATCTGAACACAACTCCCCGTATTCTGACCGGTTTCCGACCTTGACGGTAAGTCGAGCGGGATTCAACATCAGGCAACGCACAGCTCCAATGGCGCCCCGCGGCACCCGCGTCACGGGGCGCCTCGCACGTTCCGTCCCCACTCGTTGTCCGGAATACGGAGCCCCACACATGAGATTCCTCAGACGGGCGGCCGCCGGTGCCGCCACGCTGGCCATCGGCGGCCTGCTCGCCACCGCCGCGCCCACGGCCCTCGCGGCCCCCTCCCCGACGCTCGCGGCACCCGACCTGCCGCTCGCCAACGTCAAGGCGCACCTCTCCCAGTTCCAGTCCATAGCCTCGGCCAACGGCGGCAACCGCGCACACGGACGCCCCGGCTACAAGGCCTCCATCGACTATGTGAAAGGCAAGCTGGACGCGGCCGGATTCACCACCACCGTCCAGCAGTTCACGTCCAGCGGCGCCACCGGATACAACCTGGTCGCGGACTGGCCGGGCGGCGACCCCAACAAGGTCCTGATGGCGGGCGCGCACCTCGACAGCGTCTCCTCCGGACCCGGCATCAACGACAACGGCTCCGGCTCGGCCGGCGTCCTGGAGACCGCGCTCGCCGTCTCCCGCGCGCAGCTGAAGCCGACGAAGCACCTGCGGTTCGCCTGGTGGGGCGCCGAGGAGCTCGGCATGGTCGGCTCCCGCTACTACGTGAACAACCTCCCCACCACGGAGCGTTCAAAGGTCAGCGGCTATCTGAACTTCGACATGATCGGCTCGCCGAACGCCGGCTACTTCGTCTATGACGACGACCCGACCATCGAGAAGACCTTCAAGGACTACTACGCGGGTCTGAACATCCCGACCGAGATCGAGACCGACGGCGACGGCCGCTCCGACCACGCCCCGTTCAAGAACGTCGGCATCCCGGTCGGCGGTCTGTTCAGCGGGGCCGAGCGCGCCAAGACCAGCGCCCAGGCGCAGAAGTGGGGCGGCACGGCGGGCCAGGCCTTCGACCGCTGCTACCACTCGTCGTGCGACACCACGTCGAACATCAACGACACCGCCCTGGACCGCAACAGCGACGCCATCGCCCACGCGGTCTGGACCCTCGGCACGGACACCCCGGTCCCGCCCGGTGACAGCTACGAGAACACCACGGACGTCACTGTCCCTGACAACGGCGCCGCGGTGACCTCGACGGTGAACGTGACCGGCCGCACCGGCAACGCCCCGGCCGCCCTCAAGGTGGACGTCGACATCCGCCACACCTGGCGCGGCGACGTGGTCGTCGACCTGCTCGCCCCCGACGGCACCGCGTACCGCCTGAAGAACTCCAGCGGCAACGACTCGGCGGACAACGTCATCGCGACGTACACGGTCGACGCGTCCAGCGAGAGCGCGAACGGCGCCTGGAAGCTGCGGGTGCAGGACGTGGCGGCGCAGGACACGGGGTACATCAACAGCTGGAAGCTCACCTTCTAGCTCCGGCTGCAAGGGTTCCGCAAGCGTCGCGCAAGCCTTGCGCCCGGACTTCGGGGCATCCCCCGGCCCGAAGCCCGAGCACACCAGGAGCCCACGACACCGGGGGATTCAATGGCGGTTGAGAGCAGATCAGGGCGCGATTCGCAGTGGCTGACCCTGACCAACTGCAAGCGTGTACTCGTCGTCGTCCACACCGAGGTGTACGGCAGCCGGCTGCGGGACCTGCTCCCGCTGCTGGAGTCGGACCTCCGGATCCAGACCCACTTCACGATCGCGCCGCACGCCTTCAACGCCGGAGCGGAGCGCATCCTGCGCGCGCTGGACAGCACCGTGCTGCCGTGGGAGGAGGCGGTGCGCCAGGAGTTCGACCTGGTCCTCGCGGCCGGTTCCCAGGGCATCGACCGGTTGCGCGGGCCCCTGCTGCGGATGCCGCACGGCGCCGGGCACATCAAGCTGTCCCGGACGACGGACGACCGTGACCCGGGGGCGCCCCGGACCGTCGGCGCGCTGGGGCGGCAGTACCTGACACGGAACGGCAAGGTGGTGCCGAAGGCGCTGGCCCTGGCCCACCGCGAGGAGCTGGCCACCCTGGCGCGCACCTGCCCCGAGGCGCTGCCCGTCAGCGAAGTGGTCGGGGACGCCTGCCACGACCGGATCGTGGCCGGCCTCCCGCTGCGGCGGCGCTACCGCACGGCCCTGGGGCTGCGCCGCGGGCAGCGGCTGGTCCTCGTCTCCTCCACGTGGGGGCTCGGCTCGTCGTTCAACCGTCTGGACGCGCTCCTGCCCCGGCTCCTGACGGAGCTCGACCCCGCCCGGCACCGCACAGCGGTCCTGGTGCACCCCAACGTCTGGTCGGGACACGGCGGCTGGCAGGTCCGGTCCTGGCTGGCCGCCGCCCAGCGGCAAGGCATCGTCGTGCTGCCGCCGGACACCGACTGGCGCGTTCCGCTGATCGCCGCGGACTGGGTGATCGGCGACCATGGCTCGGTGACGCTGTACGCCACGCTGACCCGGGCGGTGATCCTGCTGGCGCGATACCCGTCCGCGGACGTCAATCCCGCGTCCCCGGCCGCCGAACTGGCCACGACCGCGCCCGCGCTGTCCCCCGCGCATCCGCTGTCCGAGCAGCTCGCCTACGCGCGCGCCGAGTACCCCGCCGAGGAGTACGCGCGGATCGGCCGCCGCATCACCTCCGAGCCGGGCCGGTTCGCCCGCAACACACGGAGACTGATGTACCGGCTCCTCGGGATCGGCCAGCCCGCCTACGAGGCGTCGCTGCCGTTGCTGCCGGTCCCGGTGTTCCGCGCGGACGCGGAGGCCACCGGCGGGATCCCGGCATGAACGCCCCCGTCGTCCCGGCCGAACCGGTGATCGTCTGCCTCGACTGCCGCCACCTCTGCCGCGTCACGGGCCGTCCCGGGGACGAGACGTGGCGGCAGTGCGCCGATGTCCTCTACGCGGGCCGCCCGCGCCGTGGCGCCGACGCCGCGCCATTGGCCTCACGCACCCTGGAGCGCTATCCGGGCTGCGCGCTGGTGGTGGTACGCCGGGTCGACCGGATCACCGGCATCCGCCGGGGCGTCCACCGGGCCGAAGCCGCCGTGCGCGTCTCGGACCTGGCGGGCCGTGATGTCGTCACTCTGATGTGCCAGTGGTACGCGGAGATCCGCCCAGGCCGCTCAGACGCTCCTCGATCCGCCGCACATCAGGAGCGCTGACAGCTCTGTAGCGAGCCAGGGACCGGCCGTACCGGGTCCTGGCCCGCTCCGGCTCCCGGCGGTCCTCGGCCGCCTCACCGAGCATCTCCCACACGCGTGCCTGCCAGTGGACGGAGCCCGTCGCCTCGAACTCGCGTAGCGCCTGCGTGAGTTGGCCCTCCGCCGCCTCGACGGCGGCCGCGTCGTCCCCCGCGCACCGCAGCGCGGCCTGCCCGAGGAAGGCCAGGGCACGGGCGGCGTCGTAGGGGTCGTCCTCGGCCACCAGGGCGGCCCGGGCGGCGGTCAGCTCGGACAGCGCCTCCTCGGGGCGGCCGTCGGCCAGCGCCACGTCGCCCAGACAGATCCTGGTCAGGGCCGCGCCGCGCCCGTATCCGATCGCCTCACGCAGCGGCAGGGCACGTCGGAAGTACCGCACGGCCTCGGTCAGCCGTCCTGCCAGCCTGTGGGACTGCCCCAGGCCGTGCAGGGCCTGGGCCTCGGCCCGGCGGGCGGCCGTCAGTCCGCCCCCGTCTCCTCCAGGGGCCCGTGACGCCGCCACCCTCTCCCGCGCCACCTCCAGCGCCCGGCCGAACCAGACGACCGCCTCGTCATGGCGTCCCGCGTTGCGCAGCCCGGCGCCTCCGGAGGTGAGCATCTGGCTCTCGGCCTCCGTGTTCCCCGCCCGGGAAGCCGCCTCGCGTCCGATCTCATGGGCCTCGACCCACAGGTCGTAGGGGCGAAGACGGAGGAAGAGCGGCCACATGGCGTCCGCGAGCATCCACGCCGTGTCGTGCCAGCCGCGCTCCGCGGCGGTGCGCAACGCGGCCATCAGGTGGACCCGCTCGGCGTCGAGCCAGTTGAGCGCGCCGGACGCGTCGACGAACGGTGCGGGGCGGGCGTGGTGGTGGGGCGCGTAACGGCGCGGCAGGATCCGGTGGCTGGGCGTGAGCAACGTCTCCGCCTCGGTCGCGGCGGCCAGATAGAAGTCCACGACCCGCCGCACCACCGCCTCCCTGTCGGCGGCCCCCTCATGCTCGGCGGCGAGCTGCTGCGCGTGGGCCTTGACCAGATCGTGGAACCGGTAGCGTCCGGCGCCGGTCCTCGGGTCGGGGCCCAGGTCTTCGAGGAGGTTCACCTCGGCCAGCTCGTCCAGCAGACGGTCCGCCTCCTCCGCGCTCAGGGCGCAGGCCGCGGCGGCGGTCCCGACACCGAGGAGCGGCACCGGAGACAGGCCCAACAGTCGGTACGTGCGGGCGAGTTCGTGGTTCAGCTGGCGGTACGAGGCGTCCAGCGCGGCACGCACCGCGTACTCCCCCTCGACCCTCAGCACGTGCAGCGCACCGCCTCCTCCGCCGCGCAGCGCTCCCGCCATCGCGGCCAGGGGCTGCCGCGGGCGCGCCGCCGCACGGGCCCCGGCGACACACACCGCGAGCGGCAGGCCCGCGCAGGCGCGCGCCACGGCCAGGGCCGCCTCGGGCTCACGTATGACGCGGTCGGCGCCGATCCGGCGGCCGAGCAGCTCCACCGCGTCGTGGGTGCCGAGTACGTCCAGCGGATGGAAGGCGGCGCCGTCCATGCCAAGGCCGCTCAGCCGCCCCCGGCTCGTCACCGCCGTCAGCGCCCTGGCGCCTCCGGGCAGCAGCGGGCGGACCTGCGCGGCGCTCAGAGCGTTGTCCAGCAGCAGAGCGATTCGCGCGCCCGCGGTGGCCGAGCGCCACAAGGCGGACTGCTCCGCCAGGTCCACGGGGATCCGCTCCTGCCCAAGCGCCCGCAGGAACTGTCCCAGGAGTTCCCCGGGCCGCGCGGGGCCGCCCTCGGAGTGGCCGCGCAGATCGGCGTACAGCTGGCCGTCGGGAAAGGCGTCGGCCATGCCCAGCAGCCAACGGCGCGCCAGGGTGGTCTTCCCGACCCCGGCGGGGCCGCTGATGACCGCGATGACCGGCGCGCCCGGCGAGGCCGCCGCCATCCGGTCCAGCTCCGCCAGCTCGCGCACCCGGTTCGTGAAGTGGACCGGCACGGGCGGCAGCTGCCGCGGGACGGCGAAGCCCCGGCCCGCGGCGGGGCCGGGCGCGGCGGGGTGGATGTGCACCGCGCCGTAGATGCCCTGGGCCTGGACGACGGGACCCTGGACCCGGGCCGTTCCGCCGATGGAGTTGGCGACATCCGCCGCCCGCGCGGGGTCGGGGGCGGGGTCGGGGGCGGGGTCGGGCATCGCGGCGAACCAGGCCCGCAACTCCCGCGCCAGTGGGGGCCGCTCCGCCGCCTGTTCCGCGAGGGAGGCGGCCAGTCGCCCGATGAACTCGCCGGTCTCGGTGCCCAGTTCCGCCGACGCCCACGCACGGACCAGACCGACCGTCGCGGGGTCCGCCGATCCGCGGACCCTGTCGAGCAGCGCGCGACCCGCCCCCTGCCGGGCGGCCGCCAGTGTCAGGGCGGCCGTCAGTTCCAGGGCCGTCACCTGGTCCATCGCGCCGCCCTCTCTCGACATCCGCGGCTCACGCCGCGCCTCTGCGTCCTACCCTTCCGACGCTCACGTCAGACCGGACACTCACCCCGGAAGAGCGATTACGCCAAAACAAGCCAATGAAGTGATTCAACGACCGTCACTATTTGAACGGTATTGACCTCATGCGATTCTTTGTCGCCTATTCAGAGCACAAGCCGGCCGGCGGACGGGGGCGCTCATGGAGATCGGCATTCGCATCCTGGGAACCGTCGTACTGGAATGCGACGGGCGATTCGATCTCCTCGGCTCCGCGAAAGAACGTCTGGTGCTGGCGGCGCTGGCACTCGACGCGGGCCGCCCGGTCTCCTTGGACACCCTGATCCACCGTCTGTGGGACGACTCCCCGCCCGCCAAGCCGCGCGCGGGCCTGCACACCTACGCCGCCCGGCTCCGCCGGCGCCTCCGGGAGAGCGGTGGCGACGAACTGCTCGTCCAGCGGGCCCACACCTACCTGCTCGACATCCGCCCCGACCAGGTCGACTGCCACCGGTTCGAGCAGATCGCCGCCCGGGCCCGCTCCCTGGCCGACGGCGCCGACGACACCGCGGCCCTCGAACTCCTGCGGGAGGCGGCGGGCCTGTGGCGCGGCGAGCCGCTCGCCGGGCTGGGCGGACTGTGGGCGGAGAACGTCCGCGCGAGCCTGTCGCAGAAGCGGCTCGCCGCCCACCTGGTCCGGATCGGGGCGGAGCTGCGCCGGGGCCATTTCGCCGAGCTGGTACCCGACATCGCAGCACTCCTCGAACAGCACCCCGGCGACGAGACACTGGCCGCCCAGCTCATGACGGCGACGTACGGCTGTGGCAGACAGGCCGACGCCCTGCGCGTGTACGACACGGTCCGCCGCCATCTGGGCGAGCACCTCGGCACGGACCCCGGCGAGGCCCTGGCACGGCTGCACCGCCTGGTCCTGAACGGCGCCCCACCCCACGAACTGCTCCCCCGCAGGACGCTCCCCGCCGCGACTCCGCACACCTTGCCGCGCCACGCCGAACTCATGGGCCGTGAAAAGGAACTGGCATCCATCGTCCGCGCGGCGGGGCGGGGGTCCGGCACGGTGATCGCGTTGCAGGCCATCTCGGGAATGGCGGGGGTCGGCAAGACCCTGCTCGCCCTGCACGCGGCCCGGCGCATGGAAGCGCTGTTCCCCGACGGCCAGCTCCACCTCGATCTGCGCGCCCACTCCCCCGGCCAGGCACCCCTGTCCGCCACGTCCGCCCTCGGGGCGCTGCTGCGCATGCTCGGGGTCCCGGCGGCAGACCTGCCGGACCGGCTCGACGAACTCGTCAGCCTGTGGCGTACGTTGCTCAGCCGCCGCCGCGCCGTCATCGTCCTGGACGACGCGGCCGACCCCGAGCACGTGCTCCCGCTGCTGCCCGGCCCCTCCCCCTCACTGATGATCGTCACCAGCCGCCGGGGCCTCTCCGGGCTGCCCGGAGTCCGGCCGGTCCTCCTGGACGTGCTTCCCGAGGAAGACGCCGTCGCTCTGTTCCGCGACCTGGCCGGTGAGCCGCGCACCACGCGCGTCCGCGAGGTCACGGCCATCGTCCAGCTCTGCGGGCGCCTCCCCCTGGCCATCGAGATCGCCGCCAGACGCCTGGCCTCCCGCCCCTCCTGGACCACCGGCCACCTGCTGCACCGGCTCACCCACGGGCACGGCCGACTGCGGGAGATCCGGGACGGCAATCACGAGATGGCCCGCGCTTTCGAAGTCTCGTACTCCACACTCGGCGCCGAGGAAAGATCCGTTTTCCGTCTCCTCGGTCTGCAACTCGGCCCGGATTACGACGCGTTTACGACGGCCGCACTCACGGACCTCCCGCTCGACCGCACCGAGCACGCCCTCGAAGATCTCCTGGACGCCCATCTCATTCAGGAACCGGCGCCCGAGCGGTATACGACTCATGATCTCCTCGGTGAATACTCGCGCATGCTCGCGGCAGCCGAACGGGAAAGCGCCCTGTCCCGACTGATCAATTTCTATGTCCAGGCATCCGACGCGGCGGACAGACTGATCGCCCCGCGCCGCCCGCGCCCGAACCTTCCCCGCCGCCTTTGCGCCTATCGGATGCCCGTGTGGGACGGCGCCGCCGACGCGCGGCGCTGGCTGTCCGCGGAGTGCTCCGGGCTCATCGCGGCGGAGCGCCACTGCCGGGTCCACGGCCGTCCGCACGAGGCGGCGCTGCTCGCCGGATCACTGGCGGGCTTCCTCCTCGAGGAGAAGTACGCGGGCGACGCGCAGGGCATGCACCGGGCGGCCGCGGAGCACTGGCGGGCCCGGGCCGAGCCGGAGGCGGAGGTGTACGCGCTGGTCGACCAGGGCACCGCGCTGTCGCGGAGCGGCCACTACGACCAGGCCCTCGGCGTACTCGGGCGAGCGCTGCGGACGGCCCGGGGCATCGACGACACCACGGTGGCCGAGGTGCTGCACGCGAGGGGCGTGCTGCGCTGGAACCTCGGCCGGCTGCCGGAGGCGCTCGCCGACCAGGAGGAGACCCTGGAACTGCGCGGGCGTTCAGGTGATCCGTGGCAGATCGCCCGCTCGCAGAACAACCTCGGGATCACCCACCTCTATCTGGGCAATTTCGCGGCCGCTCACGAGCACTTCTCCTCCGCGCTCGACAGATTCCGCACGGCCGGTGACACGCATGAAGAGGCGCATGTCCTCAACAATTTCTCGGATCTCCAGCTGCGCATCGGCGAAAGGGAATCTGCGCGGAATTTCCTCCAGGAGGCCCGCGAGATACTCGCGACGTCGGGCACCACCGCGGAACACGCCATGGCGCAGGTCAATCTCGCCAACACCATGGATTCCCCGCGGGAATTACACGCCATGCTCGACATGTACCGGGACTCACTCAGCGCTTTCCGCCGCCTCGGCGACCGGCGCAACGCGTCGATAACCCTGAACGGAATGGGGCTGGCCCTCCACGCGGCCGGCCGGTTCCAGGAGGCGGCCGAGCACCACAGGCAGGCACTGGAGCTGGCCGGGAGCATCGGCGCGGCACACGAGGAGGTGCAGGCCCTGCACGGCCTTGGGGCGGCCGAACACCGCCTGGGCGACCCGGCGTCGGCGGCCGGCCACCTCGCCGCGGCCGTGGCGACCGCGGACCGCACGGGGGCGGCGGACGAGGCGGCGCGGGCGAGGGCCACACTGGCGGACATCGAGGCGGAACCCATCATTCCAGCCCGGAAACCGGAACAGCCGGTGTGATCCGCGGGAATTCTTGATTCCCCGTACGACCGCCACGCCCGGAGGGTATGTTCACCTCGTCCCACCACACCAATGAAAAAGGTTGGAGTACGTCCACGCATGGCACGTAAGCACTACACCGGAATCCTGAAGCACATCCTGTCGGTCCCCATCATCGGGCTTACGGCAACCGCCATTGTGATACTGATTTGCATGCCTTCGGGATTCCGCCCCTCCGCCTGACGGCGCCCCTCAGCCCTCGTCGGCCGCCAGCCGCAACGAGATGCTGTTGATGCAGTACCGCTGATCCGTCGGCGTGGAATAGCCCTCGCCCTCGAATACGTGTCCGAGGTGTGATCCGCAGCGCGCGCATCGCACCTCGGTGCGCACCATGCCGTGCGAGGTGTCCTGGACGAGTTCGACCGCGTCCGTGTCCTTCGGGTCGAAGAAGCTCGGCCAACCGCAGTGCGACTCGAACTTCTCCGCCGAGGTGAACAGCTCCGCGCCGCACGCGCGGCAGGAGTAGACGCCCTTCGTCCTGGTGTCCGTGTACTCCCCCACGAAAGCCGGTTCCGTGCCGGCCTGGCGCAGCACCGCGTACTCGGAAGGGGTCAGCTCCGCGCGCCACTGCTCGTCCGGCTTCTCGACGTCGTACGACATGGATGACATCCCCTTACTCCGACTTAACTCCGACTTACTTGGACAGCTGGGCCAGGATCTGCGGGCCGAGGTCCGTGACGTCGCCCGCTCCCATGGTGAGAACAAGATCGCCGGGCTTCGCCATTCCCGCGACCGCCGCGACCGCCGCCGCCTTGTCGGACGCGGCCACCACCTCGGCGCCCGCCTCGCGGGCCGCGTCGATGATCAGGGCGCTGGTGACGCCGGGGATCGGGTCCTCGCGGGCCGGGTAGATGTCCAGGACCACGGAGGAGTCGGCGAGGGCGAGCGCCTGGCCCATCTCGGTGCCCAGTTCCTGGGTGCGCGAGAAGAGGTGCGGCTGGAAGAGGACCAGGATGCGGGCGTCGCCCGCGGCGGAGCGCATCGCCTCCAGGTCGGCCGTCATCTCGGTCGGGTGGTGTGCGTAGGAGTCGATGACCTGGACGCCCGCGGCCTCGCCCTTGAGCTGGAGGCGGCGCTTGACGCCCGTGTACGAGCCGAGCGCGGAGGCGAGGTTGTGCGCCGGGATGCCGAGGGCGATGCCCGCGGCGAGGGCGGCGACCGCGTTGTTCGCGTAGTGGCGGCCGGGCACCGACACCTGGAAGGTCAGGAACTTGCCGTTCAGGACGACCGTGACCTCGCTGGTCAGGCCGCGTGCGGTGATCTTGTGGATGCGCAGATCGGCGCCGTCGGACTCGCCGTAGGTGACGACCTTCAGCTGCCCCAGGTCCCGCACGCGCTTGGTCAGCTCGACGGCGCCCTGCTGGTCCGCCGAGATGACCAGCGTGCCGCCGGGGACGACCTTGCCCGCGAAGATCTCGAAGGACTCGTAGATCTCGTCCATCGACGCGTAGTTGGCGTGGTGGTCGAGCTCCACGTTGAGGACGATGGCGACCTCGGGCGCGTACTTGTGGAAGCTGCGGTCGCTCTCGTCGGCCTCGGCGACGAAGATGTCGCCCTCGCCGTGCAGCGCGTTCGAGCCCGGCACGTCCAGGTCGCCGCCGATCGCGTACGACGGGTCCAGGCCGAGGGTGGCCAGGGTGACGGCCAGCATCGACGTCGTGGTCGTCTTGCCGTGCGTGCCCGCCACCGCGATCGGACGCAGGCCGTCCATCAGGGACGCCAGGGCGTCCGAGCGGTGCACGACCGGGATGTCCAGCTCGGCGGCGCGGGCCAGCTCGGGGTTGTCGGCGCGGATCGCGGAGGAGACGACGACGCAGGTCGCGTCGGAGGCGAGGTGCGCGGCGTCGTGCCCGATGTGCACCGTGGCGCCGAGCGAGCGCAGCGCCTGGGCCGTGGCGGACTCCCGGGCGTCGCTCCCCGCCACCTTGGCACCGCGCTGGGCCAGGATCTTGGCGATGCCCGACATTCCGGCGCCGCCGATGCCGATGAAGTGCGGTCGGTCCATGTCGGCCATGGACTGGGGCAGGCCGGGTGCCATGCGTGTGTCTCCCCTGGTGCTGCGACGAATGCCGCGTGCGTACGACGTGACGTGTGAACGCCCCCAGCCTATTCCCTACACAGAACCACCCGGCGCCGGGCCGAGGCGCCCCATAGGGGCGCGGGGAACTGCGCGCCCAGCCACAGCGAACCCGCGGATCAGAAATACGAGGGACCCCGCCCAGCCACAGCCAACCCGCAGAAAAGGAACCGCCCACCCACAGCGGGAGCGCCTACGCCTCGCTGTGCGAGAACAGCTTCAGCACCGGCACCCCCACCTTGTGCCGCGCCCGCGAGGCCCAGTCCCGGTGGAAGAACTCCTCCACGTAGTGGGGGTCCGTCAGCACGATGACCTCGTCCGCGTCCGCCTCGGCCACCAGGGTCTTCAGGGCATCCAGCGGGTGGTCCTCGATGAGCCGCCCCTGCGCCTCGCAACCCGCCGCCCGCAGCGCCGTCAGCGAGACCCGCAGCGCCTGCTCGCCGGGCCCCGTCGCCGCCGCCCCCTCGGGCGTCTCCCCTTCGCGCGCCGCCTCGTCGAGCTCGCCCAGGGCCACGTCGTCGATGGCCCGCAGCAGACGGTCCGCCTGGTCGCCCCGGGGCTGGAGCAGCACGTGGAAGGTGACCGGCTCGTCCCCGTGCAAGGTGGTGACGAACTCCACGTCGGCGGAGGTCAGGGCCTTCTCGATCATCAATACGCTTGTGAACACGACAGGCGCCCTTCTCATCCGTGGGCCGTCCTGAGGCCCTTGCGGAAACCATCCTGCCCCGTGGCCGCACGGGGTCTGCGACATCTAGTGTGCCCAGCCGAAGCAATACGGAACGGCTGGTTCCGTTGATTGTCAGATATGACGGTATCGGGTGAAGAGGAACCCGTCCTCCTCCAGTACGGACGTAAGTGCGAATTGATCGGGCGTCGCCAGCGCATGCCCGCCGGCGATCCGCTGCGCGTCCCCCGCGGTGAGCATCGGCGAGACGGTGAGGCAGAGCTCGTCCAGCGCCTTGGCGGCCACGAACTGCCCGAGCAGACGCGGCCCGCCCTCGGTGAGCAGCCGGGTGAGCCCCCGCTCGGCCAGGACGGGCGCCACGCGCCCCGGGTCCACGGTCGCGCCCTCGCCGGCGATCAGCACGACGGCGCCCGACTGCTCGGCGGCGCTGATCCTGTCGGCGGGCGCGGCGGCCCCGGTCACCACGAGCGTGGGCGTCAGGGGCTCGGTGAAGAGCGGAAGGGAGAAGTCCAGGTCCAGGCTCGCGCTCACGATCGCGATGGCGGGCGCCGGAGTCTGTCCTGCCGCGGCCCTGCGCTCCGCGAAGGCCTCACGCGCGCGTGCCGGGCGGTAACCCTCCAGGCGTACCGTCTCCGCCCCCACGATGACGGCGTCGGCGAGGCCCCGCAGAGTGCCGAAGATCCGCATGTCGGTGTCGCTGGAGATCGGCTGGGAGCGGCCGTCGTGCTGGGCGGCGCCGTCGAGCGTGGAGACCATGTTGGCGCGCAGCCAGGTCACTGCCCCGGACGGTACCCCGGCGGGGTAGGCGTAGGCCTCGGCCAGTTCGCCGAGCCCCCACTCCCGCGCGTTCGAGTCTGCTGTCTGGTCGGTCACAGGGAACAGGCGTCGCATATCCGCAGTCTCGCACGCCCCTTAAGCTGGGGAACCGTGTCGTCCTCCACCGCCGCCCACGCTCATGGCGCCCTTCCCGAAGTGGCCCCGCTGTCCCTGTGCGCCCGCGAGCCCCACGTTCCCGCCGACCGCCTGGTCGCCGAGATGGTGCCGCCGCCGCGCTTCGACTCGGTCCGCTTCGATACGTACATCCCGGATCCGAACCAGCCCAGCCAGAGCGAGGCGGTCCAGGTCCTGAGCGGCTTCGCGGCGGGGCTCGGCGGGGCGCATGCTTCCGGGGCGGGGAAGAACAGAAAGGCGCGCAGCGCTTCCTCGGAAGGGCGGTGGTGGGAGACGGGCGGGCGGTGGTTCCAGAAGAAGGCACCCGCCCCCACGGGCCCCCGCGGCGTCTATCTCGACGGCGGTTACGGCGTCGGCAAGACTCACCTCCTCGCCTCCCTCTGGCACGCGACCCCCGCGGCCCCCGAGCAGAAAGCATTCGGCACCTTCGTCGAGCTGACCAACCTGGTCGGCGCGCTCGGCTTTCAGCAGACGGTCCGTACGCTCAGCGATCACCGACTGCTCTGCATCGACGAGTTCGAACTCGACGACCCGGGCGACACGGTGCTCGTCTCCTCGCTGCTGGCCAAGCTCGTCGAGCAGGGCGTGGCGCTGGCCGCGACCTCGAACACGCTGCCGGGCAAGCTCGGCGAGGGCCGGTTCGCCGCCACCGACTTCATGCGGGAGATCCAGGGTCTTTCCGCGCAGTTCAAGGCGTTGCGCATCGACGGCGACGACTACCGCCACCGGGGTCTGCCAAAGGCCCCCGCGCCGTACTCGGAGGAGCAGGTCACCAAGGCGGCGTACGCGACCGAGGGCGCCTCGCTCGACGACTTCCCGCATCTGCTCGCCCACCTGGCCAAGGTCCACCCCAGCCGGTACGGCGCGCTGACCGACCAGCTCACGGCCGTCTGTCTCACGGAGGTGACGCCGGTGCCCGACCAGTCGACCGCGCTCCGCCTCGTGGTGCTCGCCGACCGGCTGTACGACCGGGAGGTACCGGTGCTCGCCTCCGGTGTGCCCTTCGACCGGCTGTTCAGCGAGGAGATGCTGAACGGCGGGTACCGGAAGAAGTACTTCCGGGCCATATCCCGGCTCACGGCGCTCGCCCGCGATGCCAAGGGGCTCGTAGGCCAGTAGACCGAGCAGGGCACCACGTCGAAGTGATGGCTACGCGCGTGGTTCCCGAGCACCAGGGCGCGTGGTACACACATCCGGTCATATTCCTGTCCGCCAGCAGGAGGTTGCCCATCATGTCTGCCACTCGACGTCAGGTTCTCGCCCGTACCGGTGCCGTGGGTGCGGGAATCGCCTTCACCGGCGCTCTGTCAGAACTCTTCGCGGGCACCGCCGCCGCGCACGGGAAGGCCGGTTACGGCCCCCTGGTCCCCGACCCCAAGGGCCTGCTCGATCTGCCGAAAGGTTTCCGCTACCGGGTTCTCTCGCGCGAGGGCGACGACCTCCGGTCGGGTGAGGGCAGGGTGCCGAGCAACCACGACGGCATGGACGCCTTCCGCGGCAGGAACGGCGGCGTCCACCTCGTGCGCAACCACGAGAACCGCGTCACCGGCAAGATAGGCGTGCCGACGGTCGAGGGACTCACGTACGATCCGGCGGCCAAGGGCGGCTGTACGGCGCTGTCGCTCGACCGGAGGAACAACGTCCTGGGCGAGCGCGTGGCGATAGCAGGGACCGCCGTGAACTGCGCGGGCGGACCGACCCCCTGGGGCACCTGGCTCACCTGCGAGGAGACCGAGGACAAGGCCGGCACGAACGGCTACACCAAGGACCACGGCTTCATCTTCGAGGTCGACCCGGTGGACCCGCGCCGCACCGGTGCCGTGCCGCTCACCGCGATGGGCCGCTTCCAGCACGAGGCGATCGCCGTCGACCCGAAGCGGGGCGTCGTCTACGAGACCGAGGACGCCTTCCTCAAGCCCTTCGGCCTCTTCTACCGCTTCCTGCCCGACAAGCCCCACGGCGGCCGCGGTTCGCTGCGCGCGGGCGGCACGTTGCAGGCGATGCGCGTGCCGGGCGTACCGGACCTGTCCTCGATCCAGGAGACGGGCGCGAGCTTCGACGGCGTCGAGTGGGTCGACGTCCCCGATCCGCTCGCCGCTCGGACACCCATACGTGACCAGGACTTCGGCCCCAAGGGCATCACGCACGCGCAGAAGCTGGAGGGCTGCTACTGGGGCGGCTCGTCCGTCTACTTCGTCTCGTCCTTCGCGCACAGGGCGGCGGGCTCGGCGGGTGACCACTTCGGCCAGATCTGGCGGTACGACCCGTCCGGGCGCCGTCTCACTCTCGTCATCGTGTTCGGGCCGAGCACCGACATCCAGCTGCCCGGCGAGTCCCCCGACAACATCTGCCTCGCGCCCACCGGCGGCCTGATGGTGTGCGAGGACGGCGACGGCGCCCAGCACGTCTACGGCCTCACCCGGCGCGGCGAGCTCTACCAGATGGCCCGCAACCGCCAGAACATAGGCACCCCCGACAAGCCCGAGTGGGGCGAGTTCGCGGGCGCCTCGTTCTCGCCGGACCACGACACGATGTACCTCAACTGCTACACGCCCGGCACGACGTTCGCGGTGACAGGCCCCTGGCACAAGTAGCGACGCTTCCCCGGCCGTACCCCGCGGGCCGACGAGCCCGCGGGGTACGGCTCCGACGCGACGGGCTAGTACGCCGTCACGGGGTAGTGGTCCGACAGGTTCGTGTACGTGTACTTCTTGCCCCAGCTGGAGACCGTCCAGGGGGCACTCTGCTCCTTGATCACGTTGTTGTGCCAGGTGGCGGGGCGGGCGTGGCCCTTGCGGTGCAGGACGAAGTCGAGGTCCTCGCGGGGGTCGTCCGGGTAGCGCTCGGCGGCGATGGAGTTGTCCCGGGTGTCGAAGGAGTACGGGTGGCCGGTGCGGGCGTCGGCGGGCGCGAAGCCGCCGTCCGCGAGCATCGAGGCGTACTCGGAGCTGTGCGAGTCGACGTTGAAGTCGCCCGCGACGATGACCTGTTCGCCGGCCGGGATGTTCTTGGCGTCCAGGAAGGTGTCCATCTCCTTGAACTGCTTCGCGCGCGTCGCGGCCGCCTCACCGCCGCCGCAGCCCGGGTCGGTGGACTGGGCGTGCGTGCCCACCACGTGCGCCTTGGTGCCGTTCACGTCCAGCACGGTGTAGACGAAGCCCTTGTTGGAGTACGAGTCGGAGCCGCACGCGTCCTTGTAGACGTACTGCTCCTTGCGCTGGATCGGCCACTTGCTCAGGACCGTCACGCCGCCGTCCTCCGGCGTCACCGAGGAGTACGCGCCGCCGGTGGCGTCCCAGCCGGTCTTGCCGCGGCCCATCACCGGGGTCTGGTGCGGGTAGCGGTCCTTGGCGTCGGCCTTCAGCGCGTCCGACGAGGAGTTGTCGAACGCCTCCTGGAGGACGACGACGTCCTGGCCCCGGAAGAAGTCCGCCGCCGGTATGGCCTTGGCGCGGTGGTCCTGGCCCCAGTTCGGGTAGAGCGTCTTGCTGAACAGGAACGTGTTGTACGTGAGTACCTTGAGCGAGGGCGTCGCGGCGGACGCCTCGGCGGTGGACGCGTCGGCGGCGGTCGCGGACGGGGCGACGGCGGCGAGCGTGGCGGCGGCGAGGACGGTGGTGATCGCCGCCGCGTGGGACCTGCGCAGCGCTGAGTGCGGCACTGAAACTCCTGGGAGTGGGGGGTTGTTGCTGCTGCTGTTCCGGCCGTGCCGGAAGCGGCCGTGGGCACGGCGCCCGCACATCCAACCAGCTGTGATTACTTCTGGGGATACTTCACGTGAACACGCCGTTCGATTCCCCGCCCGGCCCGCGACCTACAATCACCTCACCGCGAGAGGGGACTTGATGGACCGCGACATCCGCACGATCGACGACGTGATGAACCTCCTGGACGGCCTGTTCGCACCGGAGGCCGACCGCTGGACGACCGGCGGCGCCGCCTGGTGGGACGACTTCTACGCGGACCGCACCAAGCCCGTGCCGTTCTTCGTGGCGAAGCCGGACGAGAACCTCGTCTCGTACGTGGAGCGGGGCCTCGTCGCGCCGGGCCGCGCGCTCGACCTCGGCTGCGGCCCCGGCCGCAACGCCCTCCACCTCGCCGCCCTGGGCTTCGAGGTGGACGCCGTCGACCTGTCACCGGCCGCCCTCGCCTGGGCCGCGGACCGCGCCCGCGACGCGGGAGCCGACGTGCGTTTCCATCAGGGCGACGCCTTCGCCCTCACTCAGGGCGAGTTGGCCGGACCGTACGACCTGGTCTACGACTCGGGGTGCTTCCACCACCTGCCGCCGCACCGCCGCGTCAGCTACCTCGCCCTGCTGGACCGCGTCCTGGCCCCCGGCGGCCACTACGCCCTCACCTGCTTCGCGGCCGGCGCGGCGGGCATGGGCTCCGAGCTGCCCGACGCGGACTTCTACCGGCAGTCCGCGCTGCACGGCGGCATCGCGTACGAGGACGGGTCGCTGCGGCGGATCTTCGGTGATCTGACGGAGGTCGAACTGCGCCGCATGCGCGACGAGCCCGCCGACTCCGCGCACTTCGGCGAGCCCTTCCTCTGGACGGGCCTCTTCCGCCGCGCGTCGGGCACCCCCTAGCCCCGCCGCACGAGCCGCACCTTGTCGACGCCCAGCAGCCCCGCGAGCGGCACCTTGGCGGTGGTCTGGCGTGGATCGACGGTCAGTCCTTCGGCGCGCAGCATGTCGAGCAGCATCCCGGCCAGGGGCATCACCATGTGCCGTCCCCAGCAGCGTTCGGAGGCGTGGCCGAAGGGGAGGTAGCCGGGGTGGTCGTCGGGGTCGAGGGTGGCCCAGCGCTCGGGGCGGAACACGTCGGGGTCGTCCCAGAGCGCCGGGTCGCGGTGGCTGAGCAGCGGCAGCAGCAGGACGTCGTCACCCACGCCGATGCGGGCGTCGAGGGCGGGGTACTCGGGGGACGCGTTGCGCAGGATGTTCCAGGACGGGGGCAGCAGGCGCATCGCCTCGTACAGGATGTGCTCGTTCGGCACGTCGTCGTCGAAGGGCGCCCCGAGCCAGTACGCGCCGGCGACGAGCGTGGAGACGGTGAAGCAGACGGGCGCCGCCGCCCGCCGGTACAGGCCCATCGCGTACCGCCGGTCGCTGTAGTTCGCGGCGTCGGCGGTCAGGCCCGCGATCTCGGTCACGGGCGCTCCCGGGCGGAGCCCGCCGGGCAGCGCGGCGCCGACGGCGATGACCGTCCAGGTCAGCTTGGGCGTCAGCTCCAGGGTGCGGTCCATGAGGATGCGCAGCCGGTAGGGGTCGGCGCCGAGGATCAGGTCGCGCAGGTGGACGTGGCCTGCGTGCGGCCACTCACCGGTGAGGTCGACGTCCCCCGGCACGGGAGCGCGCAGCGCCGCGCGTACGTCGCGGCCTATCGCCCGCATGACGTTCGACGCCTCCGTGCGGTGGATGGAGCGTCCGTGCAGGGGCTTGAACGTCGGGCGTTCGTGTTCGGTGGCCGGCCGCTCGGCGAGGATGCGGTCGGTCAGCTCGGGTCCGGCGACGCCCACGGTGTCGGCGTCCAGGCGGAACACGTCCTCGCCGCGGTGGTCGCGCAGCAGGGCGTGGAGTCGCGGCGTGAAGACGGTGCTCCGGGTGGACCGGTCGGTACCGGAGAGGGCCATCGGTGGTCTCCAAGGGCGGGAGGCCCGCGTCCGGCGGCCGCTCGGGCACACCGGACACGGGCCTCGGCGGATGGGCGATTCGCCGGTTTAATACCAGTGGTACCAGGCGTACGCCTTCAGGCTCTTCTCTCCGGTGATCCTCTTCTTGAGCGTGCGGACCATCTTCATGCACATACCTCCGGTCAATTCCGTTGGTTCCGACGGACTCGGACGAGCGGAGCGTGCAAGGAACCGAACAACAACCAATAAACAGGGAGAGACCACGTGAGCGACGCGTGAGCGCGGCGCACCTCACAGGTCGGCGAGCGCGCCGTCCACCGTGGCGAGCAGGATCTCCCTCTCGTCGTGTACGCGGCTGAGGACGCGCAGCCCGTAGTACGTGCTCTGCACCCGGCGGGCCACGGTCCTCGCGTCGCCGGTGGAGCGGATCCCGCCCGCGCGGCGGCCCTCCTCCACGACCGCGCACAGCTCGTCCTCGACCCGGTCGAAGCTGCGCCGCACCGCGTCCTTGACCCGCGGGTCGAGCCCGGCGACCTCGACGGCGGCGTTGATCGCGAAGCAGCCGCGCGCGTCCGCCGCGTCGAGGTCGGCGTCGACGGCGTGCAGCATCATGGCGCGCAGCCGCTCCTTGGCCGGGCCGGGGCCGCGCAGGATCTCGACCTGTTCGGCGGTGGCGGTGTCGTGGTAGCGCTCAAGGGCGCGGAGGTAGAGCTGCCGCTTGCCGCCGAAGGTGTTGTAGAGGCTCGACGGGCCGAGGCCGGTGCTGTCGCACAGGTCGCGCGTCGAGGTGCCCTCGTACCCGTGGCGCCAGAACGTCTCCATGGCCGCGGTGACGACGCGGTCCTCGTTGAACTCTCGTGGCCTGGCCATGGCCCCACAGTAAACGTTTTGGAACACACTCACAAAACCCCCGGCGCTTACGCCTCCGCCTTGACGGTCTCGTGGGCGGTCACGGTCGTACGCGGGCCCGGCACCGTCACCCGTTTCGGCCCCGACCGCTGGAGGCGCGCCGCCCACAGCACCCCGGCCGCCCCCGCGGTGGCCAGCGCGGCGCCGACCCAGGCCACGGACGGGTAGCCGTACCCTGCGTCGATGGTCAGGCCGCCGAGCAGCGGGGCCACGGTGTTGCCGACGTTGAACGCGGCCGTGTTCGTGGCGCCGACGAGCGTCGGGGCGCCCGGCGCGAGGGTGAACACCCTGGACTGGAGGGCCGGGTTGGTGACGTAGCCGACGAGGCCGAGCAGGAAGACCAGGGCGACCACCACGGCCGTCACGTGCGCCGTCAGGGCGAGCAGCGCGGAGAACAGGGCGAGGGCGCCGAGCCCGATGCCCAGCGTGGCGAGGGGCCGAGCCTCGCCCGTGCGTCCGCCGATCACGATGCCCGCCATGCCGCCGACGCCGAAGAGGGCGAGGATCACCGGCACCCACCCTTCGGAGACGCCGCTGACCTCGGTCAGGAGCGCCGCCAGATAGCTGAAGGTGACGATGACCGCCCCGAAGGCGAAGGCCGTGATGGCGTACGAGAGCCACAGTCGCGGCCGTGCCATGCCCCGCAGTTCGGCCCTGACGGAGGGGTGCTCGCCCTCGCCGCGGCCACCGGGGACCAGCAGCAGGGTGCAGACCAGGCTGACCACGGTGGCCGCGGCCACCGCCCAGAACGCGGCGCGCCAGCTGGAGTACTGGCTCAGCACGGTGCCCGCGGGGACGCCGACGATGGTGGCGAGCGTCAGCCCGCCCGCCACCACGGCGACCGCCCGCGCCTTGGCCGCCGCCGGGACGAGCGCCACCGCGGTCGCCACGGCGACGCCCCAATATCCGGCGTACGCGAGGGCGCCGACGACTCGTGAGACGAAGAGGACGGTGTAGCCGGGCGCGAGCGCGCCTGCCACATGGGCCGCGACGAAGGCGGCCTGCAGGGACACGAGCGCCGTGCGGCGCGGCCAGCGGAGCGTGGCGATGGCGAGCAGCGGCGCGCCGACGACCATGCCGATGGCGAAGGCCGAGATGAGCAGCCCGGCGTCCGGGATCGACACCCCCAAGTCTTCGGCCATGCCCGGCAGCAGGCCGGACAGCATGAACTCCGAGGTTCCCTGGGTGAAGATGCCGAGCCCCACTATGTACACCGCAGGTGGCATGGAATCGGTCCTCCCGATCAGACGTGACGAGACGCACTGAGACGTACTGAGACGTACTGAGGCGTACTGAGGCGTTCGCTTTTGGAGCGTTCGCTTCAGAACTGACGAGTGAGGACGCTAACACATTCTGGAGCGTACGCTTCAGAACCGGGGGGAGAGGCGGGCGGCGCGGACCTCGGCCGAGACTGCGTCAGCCCTTGACGACCCGCGTCGAGTGGACCGCGAGGATCCGCTCCGTGGCGCCGGATTCCACGGCGCGGCCCGCCGCGAGGACGAGCAGCGCGTCCGTGCGGTTCGCGCCTCCGGGTCCGGCAAGACCACACTGGTACGCGCCGTCGTCGGGCTGCACCGGCCCGCCGAGGGCACGGTCACGCTCGACGGCGTACGCCTCCACCCCGCCGCCCACGGCCGCACCCGCGACCAGCGCCGCGCGCTCCAGCTCGTGCCGCAGGACCCGCTCGGCACCCTCGCCGACGACGCCGGTGCTGGAGCCGGCGGTGACGGTGAGGTCGACGCCGTGCAGGACGGGGACGCCGCGGCCGCGGTGGGCGAAGGCGGCGGACAGTCCGGCGACGGCGAGCTTGGGGATACCGTCGGCCGGGAGTTGGGCGTCGGCCGTACGAGGACGGGGCGCCGACAGAGGTATCGGCGGCGCCCCTTCACCGGACCCGGACAGGTCGACGACGTCGTCCGCCAGGCGTGCGATGAGGTCCGTGTCGTGGCAGGAGAGGGCGACCGCGAGGCGGTGGTGGGCCGCCAAGTGCCGCAGCAGCTCGGCGATCTCGTCCCGCACCTCCGGGTCGAGGCCCGCGGTGGGCTCGTCGAGGAGGAGGACGGCGGGCCGCCGGGCCAGCGCCCTGGCGAGGGCCACGCGGCGCTGCTGACCGCCGGAGAGCTCGCCCGTGCGGCGGTTCTCCAGACCCTGGCCGACGGGGAGGCGGACCTCCTCCAGCTGGGCGCGGAGCGCCTCGGGGCCGCGGTCGACGGCGACCTCGGTGATGAGGCGGCGCAACCGATCCGAGGGGTGCGCTGACAGAGCCCCGTACCGGATCGTCCAAGATCGATCGATGTGTGCCGACCGGCTCACGCGAGAGAAGGGCACCACCATGAAACTGCACACCCACGAATGGGGAACCGGCGACCGCGTCGCCCTCCTGGTCCACGGCATCATGTCGGACCACCGCACCTGGCGGCGCGTGGGGCCCGCGCTGGCCGACAAGGGCTACCGCGTGATCGGCGTGGACCTGCGCGGGCACGGGGCGAGCGGGCGCGGCGCGTACGGCGCGGAGGTCTTCGCGGACGACCTCGTCGAGACGCTCCCGGCGGGCGCGGAGCTGGCGATAGGGCACTCGCTCGGCGGGCTGGCGCTGGCCCTCGCCGCCGAACGCCTCGCGCCCGCGCGGGCGGTCTTCTCCGATCCGGCGTGGGCGCTCGGCGGGGGCGAGGCGGTGGACCCCGCGGTGTTCGTGGAGTTCCAGGGGGCCACGCGCGCGGCGATCGCGAACTTCAACCCGCGCTGGGAGGAGGTCGACATCGACATCGAGCTCGCCACGCTGGCCGCCTGGGACCCGGACACCGCACTCTCCCTCTCCGGCCCGTACGCCGTCGACCGCATCCCGGCCAGGCCCGTCGTGCCCTCGCTCGTACAGGTCGCGGACCCCAGCCCCCTCGTCGACGAGCCACTGAAGGCCGAGCTGACGCGGCGCGGCTTCGAGGTGCGTACGGTCAAGGGTGCGGGACACACCATTCATCGTGACGATTTCGGGGCGTTCATGGCTTCGTTGGAGGGGTGGGTGTGAACTCGCGGGCGAGGACCGAGCCGTTGCTTCCGCGCCGGAAGGCCGTGGATGGGCCTGCTCGGGGTTGATGTGCGGTCACCGGACCCGGGGCGGGTGCGCGAGGGCGCCCGCCCCGAGGGCTCAGAGCAGCCGGGAGTAGACCGCGACCGGCAGTGGTGTGAATCCGAGCCCTTCGTAGAGGGCCCGAGCCGGCGCGTGGAAGGTGTCTCCGCCCGTACCGATCTCGGCTGCCTCCGCTCCGAGGCTCCGCATCTGTGCGAAAGCGTGCTCGCACAGCGTGGTGCCCACGTGGCGACGGCGGTACTCGGCCGAGACAGCGAGGATCGTGACGCTGCCCTTCCTGCGGGCCGGGTCGACACTCCACGCAACGTAGCCCGCGATTCCGTCGTCGACTTCGGCGACGGCGACGGCGACGGCGACGTATGTGTGACGCCGTGCTGGGTGGTGAAGACGGCTTCGCCTTCGCCCAACAGGGGGCGCAAGGAGTTCTCGTAGAACGGCCGGAACGTCGCGATGGTCAGGTTCGGTGAGTGGTGCCAGGTCGTGCGGGGGTGAACGCGCGAATGAACATGGAAGTGCGCCTTTCGAGCTGAGAGAGCTGAAAACCCGGCGAAACAAGGCATCGGCCGACCCGCTCCTGACCTATGGGAATGCTGGCCTATGGGGCTCCTGACCTATGGGATCGGCGGCGAGCCAGACTCTCGGTAACGGGTACGCCAAGCGGCAAAGCACTCCATGGCCCGCGATCGTAGTGCCCGAGCCATGGCACCGGCTCAGCGGACTCGGGGGCAAGTCCGCCCGAACGCCCGGCACTTGTCTTCAAAGCCCGGCGGCAGCCAGCCTCCGCCCAGGAGCCGAGGGTGAGCGGGGAAGGCGGTGTGGGCGGCCAGGGTGAAAATCAATGACGCCCAGAGACCGTGGAGTTGAATGATCTGTGGTGAACCGTTGTACATGTCCCGAAAGGAGCATTGGAAGACCGCGGGCGCGACGAGGTCCGCCGCGTCGAGGCCGCCCCATTCGAGGCTCAGCCAGCTCTGCGGATGTCCGAAATGGGCCCGCCGGTCGGTGACCGTCACCTCTCCATGGCCATCCGCCACCCAGCGCGGCCGGGCATCCGCAGCCGCCTGTCGTCGGCGCGCGGCATTGCCCAGCGCCGAACCGACCATGCTCCCGATCACGAACCCGGGCCGTCCAATGGCCAGCGTCGTGTTGTGCGCGTACGAGCCGTCACCGAGAGCACGCCAGGTGGAACGAGAGGCAGGCCCTACCGCCACGGACAGTTCACCGGGCCCCAGTCGGGCCATCGAAGGCACCGGCGGCCGGTCGCCGAGCGTGCCCCGCACGAGGTCGTCGACGACATGGCACGTGTACAGGAGGTGTTCGTCCAGCGCGGTCCAGGGAGTCGGACCCCCGATCTGCGGCCACGCCGTGTACGGAACCTCGCCCACATCCCACCCCGTCCGGTCGACCCACGTCGGCGATCGTCATCGTAGGGATCTTCGGGGTGCCGCGTCGACGCCCTGTTCATCGCATCGGCTGCCCCGGCGCTGGTACACCGCGACCCGGCGGCCCCGTTCGGTGGTTTCGGAGCAGCGGACGAAGTGCGTTCCCAGGACACGCCGTTTGGCCCGGTCGCGGGCTGTTGTGGCGGGTGGCGTGCCCGCGTCGCTGACGAGCACGATGCGATGCGCGAGGAGCATGGCGTCCGCTATCTGCTTCGGAGTGCCCTCCAGGCCCTTCAAGGTGCCGGACTCCAGCGGGCCGCGGGCCAGTGCCAGATCCCTGATGCCGGTGAATTCGGCGGGCGAGACGAGGGCGGTGTCGCGGCGCGCCGCGGGGATGTACAGCACCACGTCACCCGCTTCCCGGACCGCGGCGACGTTCTCGGCCGTGGACAGCACGTCGTCGACCCGGCTGGTCGCGCTGCGCAGTGACGACTGGAGGGGAAGCACTCCGAGAAAGGCGAGCGCCATGACGACGGCGATCGTCCGGCGGGGTGGTGTGCGCAGGCGGACCGCGAGGGCGTGGCACGCCGCGCCGATGAGCAGCGCGAGACCGAGGTGGGTGAACAGGACGTAGCGGGCGAGGTAGATGGGGCGGGCCATGGAGGCGACCAGCAGCAGGAGCGGAGGGAGGGCGAGCAGTGGCAGGGCCACCGCGGTCAGCGGGAGCCGAACCCCGCGAGGCGGGCGGTGGATGCCACGAGGCGGGTGATGGACGCCACGAGGTGA
Organism: Streptomyces sp. NPDC003379; assembly: GCF_053589195.1. Taxonomy (NCBI): domain Bacteria; kingdom Bacillati; phylum Actinomycetota; class Actinomycetes; order Kitasatosporales; family Streptomycetaceae; genus Streptomyces; species Streptomyces sp. NPDC003379. Next base: position 188,299 of record NZ_JBSFRK010000001.1, read on the forward strand.
GTGACGGGGACTCTCCTTCGGCCGTGCGAGCCACGCGCAGAACACGCCCGCGAGCAGCGTCAGGAGGAGGCCGAGCAGTGTGCTCCGGGTGATCGGGGGGATCCAGGCGACCTGTTCCGACTGGGTCTTGCTCGCCATGATGAGGGGCAGCGTGCCGATCACGGCGGTGGTCGAGGCGACTCCCCAGCGCAGGACGGTCGCGCGGGGCGGGCGGGCGAGGGCGATCGTCACCGCGTGTGCGAAAAGCACCAGGAGCGAGAACCAGTTGAGCAGTGCGGCCATCAGTACGGTCACGCTGTACGCCGTCCAGCGCCCTGCGCCCGGACTGTCGACCGCCGCGACCAGCAGCCAGCAGGCCAGTGCCACGCAGGCGGTCACCAGAGCGTACGGACGTCCCTCCTGGGCGTATTGCTGGATCGCGGGGAGCAGGGCGAAGGCCAGGCCTGCGGCCAGCCCCGTGCACCGGTCGGCCAGTCGTGCGCCCAGGAGGCCGACCAGGGCGGCGGCGCCCGCCATGGCCAGGACGGAGGGCAGTCTCAGGACGACCAGGCTGTCCCCGAAAACGGCGAAAACGCCGTGCATGAAGAAGTAGTACAGACCGTGGACCGCGTCGACCCGGTCCAGCAGGTGCCAGATCTCGGGGACGGTCCTGTGGGCCACCTGCCAGGTCGCTGCCTCGTCGCGCCACATGCTGTGTTCGCGCGTGATGCCCCACAGGCCGAGAAGGACGGTGAGGGCTGCGGGCACGGCAGCCCCCCAGACCGTTTTGGGCATGCCAAATCCCCGCGTCGGCGTGAAGGAAGCGACCGGAGCGCCAGGCTGTCGCCGGACGATCCCGATCACGCGCAACACGCTAAGAGGCGGGCCTCTAAAGGTCGTCACCTGCGATGACGACCCTCAGGGGTCCGCCGCGAGGACTACAAGGCGCCCGGCGTCAGCCGTCGGACGTAGTCCTTCAGTCCTTCAGTCCTTCAGACAGGTCACGGACACGCGCTCGCGCACCCGCACGCCTACCGCATCACCGGCCCGGCCTGGGCCAGTGAGGTGTCCCCCGAGGCCGTCGGGGAGGGCTTCGGCCCAGAGTGGCACCCTCGGCACAGACGGGAGCGGCGAGACGGCCCCGGCGGCGTAGGCCGTCGGGGAGAGCCCCGGCCCAGAGGGGCAGCGGCGGGGCGACCTCAGCGCGGACGGGAGCGGCGGGGCGGGACGGCGAGGTGGGGAGCAGCGGGACGGCTCCGGCCTAGACGGGGAGCGGCGGAACAGGCCGACGCGGACGGTGAGCAGTGGGATGCCCACGGCCCAGACGGGTAGTGGCGGGACAGCCCTGGCGCAATCGGGAAGCGGCGGAACGGCGGAGCGGCCCCAGCGCAGACGGAGAGCCTCGGCACAGCTCCCGCGCAGACGGGCAGCGGCGAACAGGCCCGGCCCAGACAGGGAACGGCGGAACGGCCCCAGCGCAGACGGACAGCGGCGGCACAGGCCCGGCCAGGCAGAGAGCGGCGAGACGGCCCCAGCGCAGACGGAGAGCCTCGGCACAGCTCCCGCGCAGACGGGCAGCGGCGATCAGGCCCGGCTCAGACAGGGAGCGGCGGAACGGCCCCAGTGCAGACGGTAAGCGGCGGCACAGGCCCGGCAAGCCAGGAAGCGGCGAGACGGCCCCGGCGCAGACGGAGAGCCTCGGCACAGGTCCCGCGCAGACGGGGAGCGGTGGGATGGCTCCGGCCCAGATGGGTGGCTATGGGGCAGCCGTGCGAGGCGATAACCTATTTATCGCATTCGCACACATATCGTCACCTCGTGATCACTTTCGTACGGAGACGCGCCGCGCTCTGCGCTCTGGGCGCTCTGACCACCGTCCTCACCGGCTGCTCGTCCGGTGACACCAAGGCGCCCCCCGGCCACCCGGGGCGCCCCGCCCGGGCGGCGGCGAACGCCTCCGCCTCGCCGTCCGCCCCGCCCACGCTCGCGCCCGGCCCCTCCGGCCTCACCCCCGTGTTCACCAACGGGTCCCGCACGCACGGCCGTACCGTCGCGCTCACCTTCGACGCGGACATGACCGCGAACCAGGGGACGCGCGCGGCGGCCGGTGAGCGGTTCGACCATCCCGCGCTGGTCGCGACGTTGCGCCGGCTGCAGGTGCCCGCGACCTTCTTCATGACGGGGCGCTGGGCGGAGGAGTATCCGGACCAGGCCAGGGCCATCGGCGGTAACCCGCTCTTCGAGGTCGCCAACCACTCGTACAGCCACCACGCGTTCGCCCCTGGCTGTTACGGCCTGCCGACCATCCCCCAGGAGCGGATGCGGGCGGACATGGAGCGCGCCTTCGACGCCTTCCGCAAGGCGGGTGTCGAGCGACCCGCGCCGTACTTCCGCTTCCCCGGCGGCTGTTACGACCAACAGGCCCTGCGCGCGCTCGCGCCCGGCGGCGTCACCGCCGTGCAGTGGGACGTGGTCAGCGGCGACGCCTTCGCCACGGACGCCGAGGCGGTGGCCCGGCAGGTGCTCGACGGGGTGCGGCCGGGGTCGGTCGTCGTCATGCACTGCACGCGCAGCGCCGCCCCGACGACGGAGCGCGCTCTGCGGACGATCGTGCCGAAGCTGCGGGAGCGGGGGTTCCGGTTCGTGCGGGTGTCGGAGCAGATCGGCTCCGTGCGGGCGGCGGCGCGGGGCTAGGCTGGGCGGTATGGCGGATGACGACGACTATTGCGGGGTTACGGGTACGAGGGTGGAGCCGGCGGCTGCCTCAGCGCCGGCCGCCGGTGAAACGGGCCCGGCCGAGGGGACCTTCGCGGAGTGTGTGCTGTGCCAGGCACCCACCGAGTACGCGGAGTCCTACAGGGGCGTCACGCTCTGCCCTGTCTGTGAGTGGCTGGAGGCTCAGCGGGGGATGTGCGGGGGCTGAGGGTACGGTTCCGTCTGCCAACCCGTGTCCGAATCCACCGCCGAGCGGCGCTTCGCGGGGATCTCCCACCCGCCCGTTCACTCCGCATCACACGAGAAACGTAGCGCCCGCCGCGCGCCCGGGGCTGGCGCGCCCAGGTCGGAAACACAGACGGCAGGCAACGGCCCGGCGTGGACGGTGAGCGGTGGATGGTGGGCGGTGGATGGTGGGCGGTGGGCGGCAGGCCGGTGCGGGGGAGGCGGGGCGTCAGTCTCGGCGTGAGCTGAGTACGCACGCCGTCCACGTTGCCGTCGCCGCAGCCGCCAGCGCTACCGCCAGGGACCCGAGTGGATACGGTACGGCGCCCTCCCGTGAACCCGTGGTCAGGGCCGTCAGGGCCGACTGGGCGGGGGAGCCCGTGGTGACCAGGAGGAGCAGGGCGGCGAGCAGCATCGTGGGTACCGCCTTTCCCGTGGAGCGCAGCAGCGGCCAGTTGGTGAGTGCGCCGACCGCCGTGCCGAGCAACGCGCTGACCAGCATCGCGATCAGTCCGGCGGCGCCCGCGGGGACGCGGGGCACGGGTAGTCGTCCGTTCGTGCTCTCGCCCTCGCTGATGACCGTGACGACGAGCACGGCCAGCGCGCCGAGCGCGGACGCGGCGAGGAACGCGGCCAGCAGCGAGGCGAGATGCGCCCGCCCCGGCCCGGCCGCCGCGGCGGAACAACTGCGCGCCGCGGGAGGCTCGTTGCTCGTGCATATACGCACCAACCAGGCAGTGACGGGCAACAGCGCGGCGGCCGCGTAGGCGAGCGAGTCCAGGATGGGCTGCCCGCTCTGTACGCCGACGGCGAGGAAAACGGCGTACAGGATCACCGGAGCGAGCCACCGCTGCGAGCGCGCCAACAGGGCGACGTGATAGTGGAGCAGAGCGCTCATCGTCCGGCCGCCTGCCCTTCATCCTCAGACGTCGCGGCCGCTTCCGGTCGCGTCCGGGCGCCGCGCTCCACCGTCACCACATGCCAGGGTGGCCGCGCCGTCAGCAGTTCCCGGAGGATGAAGTCCGAGTGGCTTTCGGGTGCCGTCAGCCGCATGGCCCCCTCGGCGGCCCCGGCCCCGGCCCCGGCGTCGGCCCCGGCGTCGGTCGCGGCGTCGGTCACGGCGTCGGTCACGGCGTCGGTCACGGTGTCGGTCGCGATTACCGCCGCGGCGACCGGGCCCGGAAGCTTGACGCCTCGCGGACCCCGCGGACCCCGCGTCACTATGACGACCGTCGGCTCGCCCCTATCGCCGCGAGTCCCGCTGGGAGTACGCCCTTTCACTTCCGTATCGATCACCTCGTACGTCTCGTCCACCGCCCCCACCAGGCGGCGCGGGTCGTGGTCCACGAAGACGACCGCGCCACCCGCCGCCGTACGCTCGGCGACCGCGCGGTCGAGTTCGGTGCGGGCGGCGGCGTCCAGGCCGGTCCACGCCTCGTCGAGGACGAGCAGGTCGGGCGCGGCCAGCAACGCCTGAGCGACGGCGACCTTCTGGCTGCTGCCCTTGGACAGCTCCGAGAGGGGCGTGCGCGCGTACCCGCCGGCGCCGAAGCGCTCCAGCCACCGCTCGGCGCTCCGCCCCGCCGCGCCCCGCGCGAGGCCGTGGACGCGGGCCATGTGCGTGAGGTAGCCAATCGCCGTGAACGGCATGGCCGCGGGGAAGCGTTCGGGGACGAACGCCGTGCGAGGGCGCCCGGTGACCCGCCCCTCGGAGGGCGCGTCGATACCGGCGAGCAGCCTCAACAGGGTTGATTTGCCACTGCCGTTGGCGCCCTCCATTCGTATCAGGGCGCCCGCTCTCATGCCGAGGTCCACACCGCGCAGCACCCAGGGGCCGCGGACGCCGTAGCGTCTGCCCACCCCGCCCAGCCGCACCACGAGATCACGTTCCATACGGGCCATCCTCGCGCACGCGGCGCACAGCCGCCCACCGCCGCTCACGGCCGCCCACAGCCGCCCACAGCCGCCCACAGCAGCGCAGGGCCGCGCACGATCCTCGCCTGGCAGACTGACCCCCGTGAGCAGCGACAAGACGACCGACCCCGGCCCCGAACCCGAACCCGAACCCGAACCCGACCCGCAGAACGGCGCGAGCACCTCGCGCGACGAGGCCCCGCAGTTCGTACTGCCCCTCGTCGCCCGTATCGAACGCGCCGCTCCCCCGGCCCGCACGGACGCCCTGGAGACCGCGGCACGCGCCGTCCTGGTGATGCTGAGCGACGAGCGTTCCCTCGGCGACGGAGAGTGGGCGCGGGCCATGCGGGAGTGGCAGGACGCCCGCATCCGCAAGGTGGTCCGCCGAGCCCGCGGCGCCGAGTGGCGCAGGGCCGAGGCGCTGCCCGGCATCACGGTCACCGGCAAGTCGGCGGAGGTCCGCGTCTTCCCGCCCGTTCCGCTGGACGGCTGGCCCAAGGACCTGGCGCGGCTCCAGGTCTCGGGCACCGACCTGGACGACCCCGAGCCTCCGGCCGACGTCGACCGGACGCACCCCGTCCTGTGGATGAACCCCGACGTCGACATGTCGGCGGGCAAGGCGATGGCCCAGGCGGGCCACGGCGCCCAACTCGCCTGGTGGGAGCTGGGGGACGAGGACCGCGCGGCCTGGCGCGACGCCGGTTTCCCGCTCTCCGTCCGCACCCCGGACGCCGCCGCCTGGCGCGCGCTCACCACCAGGGGCCTCCCGGTGGTCCGCGACGCGGGCTTCACCGAGATCCGGCCGGGCACGGCCACGGTCGTCGCGGACCACCCGGCCCTGCACGGGCGGTGACGGCCGCCGCCGCCCGCGCTCACCCCGCTCGGCTTACAACCCCGTGTGCGGACGCACGTATGACGCCGTATGACGCCCGTACGCAGAGGAGGAGGGACACCCCGGTGCTCACCGCCCCCGAGGCTCCGGGCTCACGGCTGCGGCGGCACACCGGCCCGTGGGGCCAGGAAAGTGGCCGCTTCAAGGCTCTGCCCGGCGGCCACACATAGCGGCCGCACATATGCGCTGCCGGAACCTCGCAGAGAGCAATTCGTCATCCCGGCGCAGCGGATGTGGCAGCATCGCCAGGACGCCGCCAGCGAATAACGGTCAGTGGTGAAGTCGAGTGGAGGTCTCCCGCATGGTCACGCGCACGCGCAGGCGCAGGCGCACGAGCGCACAGGCCCGGCCGTGACCGGCGTCGGCTCCCGGCTCGACGGGCGGGTCCAGCGGGGGAACCAGACCCGGCGCCTCGTACTGCGCCGCACCGTCGACATCGCCTCCGTCGAAGGGCTGGAAGCGCTCTCCCTGGGCCGTATCGCCACCGAACTGAAGCTGAGCAAGAGCGGGGTCTTCGCGCTCTTCGGGTCCAAGGAAGAGCTCCAGCTGGCGACCGTCAGGGCCGCGGGGCGCATCTTCCTCGACGCGGTGGTGGAGCCGGCCCGGCAGGTCCCGCCCGGCATCGGGCGCGTGGAGCGGCTCTGCGCGGGCTGGCTGGAGTACTCGGAGCGCCGGGTCTTTCCCGGCGGCTGCTTCTTCTACGGGGCGATCGCCGAGTTCGACGCCCGCGAGGGCGCCGTGCACGACGCGCTGGTGCGCGCGAACCGTGACTGGACCGCGCAGGTGGAGGGCTGCCTCGCCGAGGCCCTCGACAGCGGCGGGCTGCGACCGGGCACGGACGTCCGCCAGCTCGCCTTCGAGTTCATCTCCGTCATGGAGACGGCCAACGCCCACTCGGTCCTGCACGGCGAGCCGGACGCGTACCACAGGGCGGACGTCGCCATCACGGCCCGGCTGCGCGCCGCGGCGACGGATCCGTCATGGGTGCCTCAACTCCGCTGACCCGGACTGCTTTTGTCGCTCGCCCGACCGAGGTGGCGCACTTCGGCAAATTGACAGCACGATCGTTCGTTTAGTTTTAGGCTCGCCCCATGCCTTCACCGATCCTGCGTACGAGATGGAAGAACGGCCCGCCCGCTCCGCGCCCCACGGGCCCCGTCCTGGTCAGCCTCACCGAGTTCACCGCACTCCACCACAGCCAGGCAGGCCCCATCGCCCTGGCGGGCCTGCGCCTGCGCCGCGGCTGGCCGCGCACGCCCGGGGCCGTCGGCATGTGGCTGTGGGCCGATCCGGTGCGCAAGCGTTCGGGGTCCGTCTCCTTCTGGGAGGACGAAGCCGCGCTGCGGGCGTTCGTCGGGCGCCCCGACCATCTGCGCATCGTGCGCGCCCACCAGGGGCGCGGCTCCATGCGCGCCACCTCCTGGCACGCCGACCGGTTCGACGCCGACAGCGCTTGGGCGACCGCGCTCACCATGCTCGCGGACCCGGCCCCTTTCAAGGAAGCAGGCGCGTCATGACCGACCTCCCCGACCTCGTCGTCCCCGAGCTAACCGTCCGCGACCTCGCCGTCCGCGATCTCGTCGCCCTCGACCGCATCGCCGTGCAGGAATCGCTCCGCGTTCTGGCCGCCGCCCGGGCCGTGGACGACTGGGAGCGGCCCACCCCGTGCGAGGGCTGGACGCTGCGCCGCCTCGTGACGCACATGACCGCCCAGCACCACGGCTTCGCGGCGGCGGCGCGCGGTGCGGGGGACGACCGGACGTACTGGATCGAGCACGACCTCGGCAGCGATCCGTTGACGCGTTACGAGGAGTCCGTGCGGCATGTCCTCGCCGCCTTCGCCGAGGATGAAGGGCAGGTGGTGGAGCGCGAGTTCGTCCTTCCCGAGCTGGGCCGTGCTTTCCCCGGGCGCGTCGCGGTCGGCTTCCACCTCCTCGACTACGCGGTGCACGCGTGGGACGTCGCGAGCACGCTCGGCGTCACCGTCGCGCTGCCCGGCGATGTCGTCGACGCCGCGCTCGCCGTCGCGCGTCGCGTGCCGACGGATACGGGGCGGCGCGGCCCCGGCGCGGCGTTCGCGCCGCCCGTCCCGGTGCCGCCGGGCGCCTCGCCCATGGACGAGACGCTGGCCCTCCTGGGACGCGTACCCACCAACGACGCATACGGCACCGCGTACGGCGATACACACGACAACGCATACGGCACCGCGTACGGCAATACACACGACAGTGCATACGACACCGCGTACGACAACACGTACGAGACCTCGCGCGGTTGAACGCCCCGCCCGTATCTTCCGTACTCCCCGGTATCACCGGCGGCACCGGAGCACCACGGGAGGCACCTTGCGGCGCGTCAACGGCACGGCTCTGATCATCGCGGCACTCGTCGCCACGCTGGGGGCGATCGCGTTCCCCGTGTGGTCGTACGCCGACCGCTCCGGCACCGGGCCCGCCAATCTGGCCGCCGGGTCCGTGGCCACGCAGTGGGGGCCGCTCTCGGCGGCCGACCGGGATCTGCTGGTCAAGGTCCGGCTCGCCGGGCTCTGGGAGATACCCGCCGGACAGCAGGCCGTGGAGCGCGCGCCGACCGAGGCCATCAAGGAGGCGGGCGACCACCTCATCGTCGGCCACACCGATCTCGACCAGCGTGTCCGCGTGGCCGCCGGGCGGCTCGGCGTGGAGCTGCCCAATCAGCCGAACGAGCAACAGCAGGGCTGGCTCAGGGAGTTGACGGAGGCGAGCGGTGAGACGTACCAGCGGAAGTTCGCGAATCTGCTGCGCGTCTCGCACGGCAAGGTCTTCAGCGTGATCGCCCAGGTGCGCGACACCACGCGCAACTCCCTGATCCGGCAGTTGGCCACGGACTCCAACCAGACCGTCCTCGACCACATCACCATGCTGGAGGCCACCGGGCTCGTCGACTTCGACGGCATCGCGAACGGCGCGGCGTCGACCGCGACCGCGAGCCCCGCCGGGCCTCCCCCGCCGTCCGGCGCCACGCCCGCCGAGCCCGTGCCCGCCGGGCCGAGCGGCGAGGTGTCCACCACGTCCCGCCCCTCGCCGCCACCGCCCGGCCGGATCAACACCGGGCGTCCGGAACCTCAAATGTAGCTCTGAACGTCTCACCCTCGGGGTTCGTCGGCCCCGCCCCGGTGCAAGACCTGGGGACGGGGGCCGGGGGGACCGGTCGGGGAACCGGGAGACCGGGAGACCGGGGGACAAGAGGGGGAGCGAGCGATATGCAGCGTCTGGGGACCGGTATCGGCTGGCGGCCGGAGATCGCGGACGCCGTGGAGGCGATGCCCGGCATCGACTGGGTCGAGGCCGTCGCGGAGAACGTCTGTCCGGGGCATCTGCCCGACTCCCTGCTGCGGCTGCGCGAGCGCGGCGTGACCGTCGTGCCGCACGGGGTCTCGCTGGGGCTGGGCGGCGCGGACCGCCCCGACGAGGGGCGTCTGACCGCGCTCGCCGAGCGGGCGCGGGCGCTGGGCTCGCCGCTGGTCACCGAGCACATCGCGTTCGTGCGGGCCGGCGGCGACCTCACCGCGACGCGGCCCCTCGAAGCGGGGCACCTGCTGCCGGTGCCCCGCACCCGGGACGCGCTCGCCGTGCTCTGCGAGAACGTCCGTATCGCGCAGGACGCGCTGCCCGTGCCGCTCGCCGTGGAGAACATCGCGGCGCTGATCTCCTGGCCGGGCGAGGAGATGACGGAGGGGCAGTTCCTGTACGAGCTGGTGGAGCGGACGGGCGTACGCCTGCTCATCGACGTCGCCAACCTCCACACGAACCACGTCAACCGCGGCGAGGACCCGGCGAAGGCCCTGGACGAACTGCCGGTCGAGGCCATCGCGTACGTCCATGTGGCGGGCGGCTTCGAGCGGGACGGCGTCTGGCACGACAGCCACGCGCACCCGGTGCCGGCCCCGGTCCTCGCGATCCTGTCCGACCTCGCCTCCCGGGTGGCCCCACCGGGCGTCCTCCTGGAACGGGACGAGAACTTCCCCGAACCGGCCGAACTGGAGCGCGAACTGAACGCGATACGGGCCACGGTGAACTCCTCGGGCCCCCTCCCCACCCCGCCCGGTACGAGCACACCCGCCGGCCTCCCCGTCGGGACTGCCGAGACTGCCGACGTCCCGCCCGCCTCCGACGCCGCCCGGCAGCGCACCGCGCTCGCACAGGTGGCCCTGCTGTCCGCGCTCGTCGCGGGGACTCCGGTGCCGGAGGGGTTCGACCACGCGCGGTTGAAGGTGCAGGGGAACGCGCTGGTCGCCAAGCGGGCCGATGTCGTCGCGAAGGTGGCGCCCGAGTTGCCGGGCATCCTCGGTGCGACGTACCGCGCCGCCTTCCTGGCCTACGCGCAGTCCCGGCCCATGACGGGCGGCTACCGTCACGACGCGCTGGGCTTCGCCGAGCATCTGCTGCTCGCCGGGCAGCCTGAGGACGCCGAGGCGCGGCGGCGGTTGAGCGACTGGTGGCTGGAGCGTTCGGGGCCCGCGCCGCGCTCCCGGCGGTCCGCCGCCAGGCTGCTGCACGCCACCCGCCGCGTCCTGCTGAGGCGGTGACGCCATGAGCATCGCCGGCATGATCTACACGGTCCTCGTCTCGCTCGCCGCCGTGGAGCTGATCCGGGGCGTGGCGGCGGCCCGCCGCACCCGGTCCCCGTACCAGGCCAGGCCCCCGCTGGACGCCGAGCACGGCGTGTTCGTGCGGGGCACGCTGGAGGCCGCGTTCCTCTCCGGCGGCCCCGCCCGCGCCGCCGACTCGCTGATCGCGGGGCTGCACGAGGACGGCCGCCTGGTCGTCGCCGGGCCCGGCGTCGTCGGCATCACGCGGCCGACGGCCAGGAACGCCGCCGAGCAGGCGGTCATCGACGCCCACACCGCCGCTCCCAGCGGCGCGCTGCACTGGCTGCGGGTGGCCGTGATGCGCAGCGGGCCGGTGCAGGAGACGGGCGAGGCACTCGCCGGCCGCGGCCTCTTGGTGCGGCCCGGAAGGCAGCGGAAGTGGCGGCGCTGGGCGGCGACGCAGCTTTTTCTGACCTTCGTCGGGTTCCCGGTGGCCGCCATGCTGACGATCGCCCAGTACGCGAACCCGGCGGACCCGGGAGAGTTCGACCAGGTCACGGATGGTGTCCTCCAACTGCTGCCCGCCGCCGCCTTCGGCATGGTGAGCAGCATCATCTGCCTGTCGGTCACCTCGAAACAGCTCACCGTCGCCGGGCGGTACGCCCTGCGCGAGTACGTCGCCTCGGCACGCCACCTCACGGGCGCGGCCCACCTGGTGGCGACCCGCGGCCTCGCGGCGGCCCACCCCGACCTGCGCGCCCAGCTGGTCGCCGCCGCCCGGATCCGGCCTGTCCGGTCGGTCCGGTCGGTCCGGTCGGTCCGGCCGGTGGTTTCCGGGAGCCCCTACCCGGCTCCATACCAGTACCAGTACCAGTACCAGTACCCGATCCTGCCGAACGCGGGCTCCGGAGCCGCGGTCTGGTGCGCGGCGAGCGCCGGATGCGGGAGCGGGGGCGGCGGTGGCTTCGCGTGCTCGGGCGGAGGGGGCGGCGGAGGCGGCGGCTCCGCCTGCTCCGGAGGCGGCTCGGCGTGTTCGAGCGGCGGAGGCGGCTCGGCCTGCTCCAGCGGCGGAGGCTCCTCCTGCTCAAGCAGCAGCGGCTCCTCCAGCTCAAGTGGCGGAGGCTCCTCCTGCTCCAGCAGCGGAGGCGGCGGGTCGAGTTGCAGCAGCTCGTCCTCCTCATCCTGAGGGTGCCCGGCACGGTCGGCGACTCGGCGCGGACGTACGGCGACTGACGTACACCCCGCCGTAACGCACCATCCCCCACCCGAGGCGCACTAACGTGCGGTGCCGCAACAGGAGGCACCATGCGATTCCCGACCGTCAACGGAACCGGCCTCGTCGTCGCGGGCCTCGTCGCGACCCTGGCCGCGCTGCTCTTCCCCCTCTGGTCCTACGAGGACCGCTCCGGGACCGGCCTCGACAGACTCGACGCGGAGACGGTGTCGACCGACTTCGGGCCGCTGTCCGCCCACGACCGGGACTTCATCGCCAAGGTCCGCCTGGCGGGCCTGTGGGAGCTGCCCGCCGGGCAGCAGGCCGAGGAGCGCGGGACCACGAAGGCGGTGCGGACCGCGGGCGAGCACCTCGTCGAGGGCCATACGTTCCTGGACGCGCGCGTACGAGAGGTCGCGACCCGGCTGAGCCTCGAACTGCCCAGCCGGCCGAGCGAGCAACAGCGCGAGTGGCTGGCCGAGTTGAGCGGCTCGCGCGGCGAGACGTACAACCAGAGGTTCGCGAACATCCTGCGCCTCGCGCACGGCAAGGTCTTCTCCGTGGTGGCGGAGGCCCGCGCGAACACCCGCAACTCGCTGGTGCGGGCGCTGGCCGACGACGCGAACACGACCGTCCTGGACCACATCACGGTCCTGGAGGAGACGGGCCTCGTCGACTTCGACGGCATCGCCCGGGACGCGGCGACCGCGGGCCCGCCGCCCCTGACCCGCTCCCCCGCACCGCCGGGCCCGACCGCGTCACCGGACCCTGCCGCGCCGGTCACCCCGTCACCGACGTTCCCGCTGCCGCCCGCCGCGTCCCGCCCGAGGCCGCAGCCATAGCCACAGCCGCAGCCGCAGCCGCAGCCGCAGCCGAGCGTCCGGCCGGGCGGCAAACGGAACGTTACCTACCCGTCACCGGGCGTCCGCATGGTGAATAAGCCGTGGCGCGCGGCAGCGCCTTCGCATAGAACACCGCCATGCTCTGGGTCCCTCTGTTCCTCCTCGCCTGGGCTGTGACCGGCCTCGCCTGCGGGCGGCTCTGCCTGGCCGCAAGCCGCGCCGCCACCCAGGAGACGGCCGCGCCGCGCGGACACGAACTCACCCTCTACGAAGCCGCGTTCCTCTCCGGCGGTCCCGCCCGCGTCGCCGACGTGACGCTCGTGGCGATGGCGCGGGCGCGGCGGCTGCTGATCGCGCACACCGGCTGGGCGACCGTGGTCGACCCGGTGGGCCGCGACGAGATGGAGCGTTCGGTGCTCGGCACGATCGGCCCGGCGGGCCAGTCGCGGATAGCGCCGATACGCCGGGGCGCGGCCACCGCCGACGCCGTGCGGGCGCTCGCGGACCGGCTCACCGCCGCGGGCCTCGCCGTCCCGGAGAGCGTCGGTTCGGGCTTCGCGGCCGCCGTGCGGCAGGTGCGGGCCGCGACGGTCGTGGTGCTCGCGCTCGGCGCCGCGGCGGTCCTGATGCCGGGACAGGAGCGCGGGACGGAGGGGCAGGTGCCGGTGGCGGTCTGGTTCGGGCTGCCGCTGCTCATGTGCGTGGGCTGTCTGGTGATCGCCCGCGTCGAGGTCCATCCGTACACGCGGTGGGCGTCCCCCGCCGGTCAGCGGCTTCTGGGCGGGCTGTCCGCGCGGGGCGACCACCTCACCGCCGTGGCCGTGCGCGGGGTCCGCGCGGTCGCAGACCCGGGTCTGCGGGAGGCCTTCTCCCACCGGGCCGGACGGCGGGAGGCCGCGCAAGGGGGGCATTGAGCCGACACCGGCAGTCGGTGCTTTACTTCTCCGAATATCACACGAATCATCCCTTTTGTTCGAAGATCGCTGGAACGCATGTCCGGACAAAAGAGGTAGAGAAGCGCGATGAGAGCAGCAGCCGCCCGCTATGGAACCGCCGGATCCCTGGTCCTGACCGCCCTCGTCGCCGCCCCCGCGGGAAGCGCGGGCGCCGCCCCGCCCTCCCCTGAGACGCACGGCACCGCCGTCGCCGCGCAGCGCGCCGAGGCCGCCGGGATCCGCTGGGGCACCTGTGCCAAGGCCGAGAGCCTGCCCCCTTCCGTCCGATGCGGCACGGTCTCCGTGCCCCTGGACTACGCCCGTCCCGACGGCCGGCAGATCAGACTGACCGTCAGCCGCGCCGAGGCGAAGCGGAAGGCCGCGGGCAGGGCCGTCGCGCGGCAGGGAGCGCTCGTCTTCAACCCCGGCGGGCCCGGCGCCTCCGGCATGTACTTCCCGCTGGCGGGCGTCATGCCGGAGTGGAAGCGCCTGGCGGCCGCGTACGACTTCGTCGGCTACGCCCCGCGCGGTGTCGGCCGCTCGGCGCCGCTGTCCTGCGAGGACCCGAAGAAGTTCGGCAGGGCGCCCACGCAGGCGCCGACCCACCCCGATGAGGCGTACAAGCGGGAGCGCGTCGCGCGGGCGAAGGCGTACGCGCAGGGGTGCGCCGCCCGCAACCCGGGCCTGCGGCACTACACGACGCTGAACAACGCACGCGACCTGGACGTGCTGCGGGCCGCGCTCGGCGAGAAGAAGCTGACGTTCCTGGGGGCCTCGTACGGCACCTACTTCGGGGCCGTGTACGCGACGCTCTTCCCGACGCACGTGCGCCGCATGGTCTTCGACTCGGCGGTCAACCCCGACCCGGCGCAGATCTGGTACCGCAACAACCTCGACCAGTCGCTGGCCTTCGAACGGCGCTGGGCGGACTTCCGCGCCTGGGTGGCCAAGCACGACAGGACGTACGGTTTGGGCGCCACGCCCGAGAAGGTCCTGGACAACTACGAGAAGGTCCGCGCCGAGCTGGCCCGCAAGCCCGCGGGCGGCAAGGTGGGCCCGGGTGAGCTCCAGGCCGCGTACCTCAAGACCGGGTACTACGACGACTTCTGGCCGAGGCGCGCCAAGGCGCTCTCCACGTATGTGAAGGGCGACCCGAAGCCGCTGATCGAGCAGGCCGGGCCCGAGCCGCGCGCGGCGGCCGAGGAGGAGAACGGCAACGCCGTCTACACGGCCGTCGAGTGCAACGACGCCTCCTGGCCGACGGACTTCGCCACCTGGGACCGCGACAACTCGCAGCTCGCGCGCGTGGCGCCCTTCGAGACCTGGGACAACGCCTGGATGAACCTGCCGTGCGCCTACTGGCCCGCGCCCCGGCAGCGGCCGGTCGACGTGCGCGCGGCCGGGGGCGAGCTGGCCCCGACGCTGATCCTGGCCGCCGAGCGCGACGCGGCGACCCCGTACGAGGGGGCGCTGGAGCTGCACCGCAGGCTGGAGGGTTCGGTCCTGGTCACCGAGCGGGGCGCGGGCACGCACGGCGTCGGCGGCGGCCCGAACCGGTGTATCAACGGTCACCTGGAGGCGTACCTCTTGGAGGGCCGGCTCCCGGTGCGGCACGCGGCGTGCGCGCCGCGCCAGGAGCCGCGGCCGCAGTCCGGCGAGCGGGCGGCGGCACGTCCCAGGGCGCTCTGAGTCCCGGAGCCCCGGAGGGGGCCAGGGGGAACTACGCCAGGCCCGCCACGAGCTCCGCCACGGACTTGCGGCGGCCGGTGTAGAACGGCACCTCTTCGCGTACGTGCATCCGGGCCTCGGAGGCGCGCAGGTGGCGCATCAGGTCGACGATGCGGTACAGCTCGTCGGCCTCGAAGGCGAGCAGCCACTCGTAGTCGCCGAGGGAGAACGAGGCGACGGTGTTGGCGCGCACGTCGGGGTAGCCGCGGGCCATCATGCCGTGGTCCTTGAGCATGCGGCGGCGGTCCTCGTCGGGCAGGAGGTACCAGTCGTAGGAGCGCACGAAGGGGTAGACGCTGATGTAGTTGCGCGGCGTCTCGTCGGCCAGGAAGGCCGGGATGTGCGACTTGTTGAACTCGGCGGGGCGGTGCAGCGCCATGTTCGACCAGACCGGCTCCAGGGCGCGGCCCAGCTTGGTGCGGCGGAAGAGGTTGTAGGCCTCCTGCAGCTCGTCGGCGGTCTCGGCGTGCCACCAGATCATGACGTCGGCGTCGGCGCGCAGGCCGGAGACGTCGTAGGTGCCGCGGACCGTGACGTCCTTGGCGGCGAGCTGGTCGAACAGCTCCTGGACCTCGTCGGCGTAGCCGGCGCGGTTCTCGGGGAGCACGTCACGCAGCTTGAAGACGGACCACAGCGTGTAGCGGATGACCTCGTTGAGGTCCTTGGCCTTCTTGCCGGCGTTGGGGGTCTTGGCGGGGGCGTCGTCACTCATGCGGCTATTCTCCTCCGCCGCCGTGCGGACTCTGCACCGGGTGGCGGGTGAGCTGCTCCACACCGGCGCGATCCCCGGCCAGCTGGTCGACGGCCGCGTTGGCGCTCGCCACGCACGCGGGGATGCCCACGCCGTCGTACGCCGCTCCGCAGACCGCGAGGCCCGGCAGGGCGGCGACGTGCGCGCGGACGCGGGCCACGCGCGCGTGGTGCCCGACGGGGTACTGCGGGAGGCCGTCGTTCCAGCGGGTGACGCGGGAGGCGACGGGGGTGGCGGCGAGGCCGGTGGCCTCGCGCAGGTCGTGCCGGGAGACGGCGACGAGGTCGGCGTCGTCGCGGCCCAGGTCCGCGACGTCCCCGAACCGTCCGACGGAGGTGCGCAGGACCAGCAGCTCCGGGTCCTGGCGGTCGATCCAGCCCCACTTGCGGCTCGCGAAGGTGCACGCCTTGATGGTGTGCCCGTCGACGGGCGGGACGAGGAAACCGCTGCCCTCGGGGAGGTCGGTCTCGGCGCGCTTGTAGGCGAGGGTGATCAGCGCCATGGAGGCGTACTCGACGGTGCGCAGTTCGGCGGCGGCCGCGGGCGACTCGGCGTCCAGGAGCTTCGCGGCGGCGGGCGCGGGCAGGGCGAGGACGACGGCGTCGGCTTCGTGGACGCCGCTTCCGGTGACCACGCGCCAGCCGTCGCCGGTGCGGCGCAGCTCCGTGACCGGCGTGTCGGTGAGGATCCGGGCGCCACGCGCGCGTAGCGACTCGGCGACGGCGAGCGGCAGTTGGCCGATGCCGCCGTCGATGCCCATGAAGACGGGCCCGGTCTGCTGATTCCTCGCGGCGCGGGCCTGGATGTCGCGGACACCGTCCGTGAGGAAGGTGTGCGTGCGGGCGGCCTCGAAGAGCTGCGGGACGGCCGAGCGCATCGAGATGCGGTACGCGTCCCCGGCGTACACCCCGCCGAGCAGCGGTTCCACGAGGCGGTCGACGACCTCGCGGCCCAGACGCGCGGCGACGTACTCGCCGACCGCGACGTCGTCGCCGATCTCGGTGGGCGGCAGCTCGCGGTCCCGCCCGATGCGGCGCAGGCCCTCGTCGGAGAGGACCCCGGAGAGGGCGGAGGCGTCGCCGGGCACGCCCATGACGTGGCCCTTGGGCATGGGGCGCAGGGCGCCCCGGGTCCAGATCGCGGCGGTCGCCGTGGCGGGCGGCTGGAGCCGGTCGGCGAGGCCCACCTCGCGGGCGAGGGCGACGGCCTCGGGGCGGCGGGCGAGCATCGACTCGGCGCCGAGGTCGACGCGGACCCCGGCGATCTCGTCGGCGAGCAGCTTGCCGCCGAGCCGGCCGGAGGCCTCCAGGACGGTGACGCGGGTCGTCGGACCGGTGGCGAGCAGCCGGTGCGCGGCGGCGAGTCCGGCGATCCCGCCTCCGATGACGACGGCGTGACCGCTACCCGTACGTGTGTCCGTTTCGCGCATGCCTCCACTCTCTCAGACCGCCGAGTCCCGACCGTGACCGCATCGGGACCGGTCGGCAACCACCGTCGTGCCCCGCCCCGGCGTCGTAGGAGCATCACTGGCCACGTCCCTCGGGGGGTACGTCGATGCACAAGTCCAGCAGGCCCGACCACCGCAGGTCCCGGCACCGCACGGCCCACGCCCTCTCGGGGCTGCTCCTGGCGGTGGCGCTCACGCTCACCGGGTGCAGCGCGGGCAGCGACACCGACAGCAGCGGCGGGGACGGCAAGGGGGTGAGCGCGGCCGACCGCCCCGCCGCCCAGGAGGGGGCCAAGGACGCCGCCGGCGCACAGTCCGGCAAGTCCGGCGCGCGCAAGCCTCCGAAGCCGACCGACACCCACATCATCCGCACCGCGACGCTCACCGTCCGGGTCAAGGACGTGCCCAAGGCGCTGGAGGAGGCCCGCGCGGCGGCCGATGACGCGGGCGGCATCGTGGGGAACGAGAGCACCTCGCGCGACGGCGAGGGCCGTGAGCGCTCCCGCGTCGTGCTGCGCGTCCCGCAGGCCGCGTACGAGGATGTCCTCACCGCCCTCGAAGGGACCGGCAGGCTGGTCGACCGCGACGCCAAGGCGCGGGACGTCACCGACGAGGTCGTGGACGTCGAGAGCCGCGTCAAGTCCCAGCGGGCGAGCGTGGCGCGCGTGCGGGAGCTGATGGACGAGGCCACGAAGCTGAGCGACGTGGTCGCCCTGGAAGGGGAGTTGAGCGCCCGTCAGGCCGACCTGGAGTCGCTGCTCGCACAGCGGGCCTCGCTGAAGGACCGTACGACCATGGCGACGATCACGCTGTCGCTCACCGAGCGGCGCCCGGAGAAGGCGGCCGCCGAGGACGACGACCCGACGCTCGGGGACGCGCTCACGGGCGGCTGGGACGCGTTCGTCACGGTGCTGCGCTGGATCGGGATCGCGCTGGCGGCGGTCCTGCCGTTCGCGGCGGTGGCCGCGCTGCTGCTCCTGCTGTGGCAGCGGTCTCTGCGCCCCCGCCTGACGCGGTGCGGTGGGCACCCTGAAGGAAGCGGCGCGCCCGGCGACAACGAATCCGCGGGGACGTCCCCCGCTCCGCCGACGCGGGGCTGACGCGCCGTAGCGTGTCCGTATGAGCAGCACACGAGAGCGACTGGTGGTCATCGGAGGCGACGCGGCAGGGATGTCGGCGGCGTCGCAGGCACGCAGGCTCAAGGGCCCGGACGAGCTGGAGATCGTCGCGTTCGAGCGCGGCGGCTTCAGCTCGTACTCGGCGTGCGGCATCCCCTACTGGGTGGGCGGCGCCGTCGACGAGCGGGACGATCTGATCGCGCGTACGCCCGAGAAGCACCGGGAGCGCGCGATCGACCTGCGGATGCGCACCGAGGCGCGCCGGATCGACGTGGCGGGCCGGCGCGTGCTCGCCCGCGACCTCGAAACGGACGAGGAGTACTGGACGGCGTACGACAAGCTCGTCATCGCCACCGGCGCCCGGCCCCTGCGCCCGCCGCTGCCCGGCATCGACGCCCCCGGCGTGCACGGCGTGCAGACCCTCGGCGACGGCCAGGCCCTGATCGACACCCTGACCCGCACCGAGGGCCGCCGCGCCGTGGTCATCGGCGCGGGCTACATCGGCGTCGAGATGGCGGAGGCGCTGATCAAGCGCGGCTACGCCGTGACGGTCGTCAACCGCGGGAAGGAGCCGATGTCGACGCTCGACCCGGACATGGGCCGCCTCGTGCACGACGCGATGACCGGCCTCGGCATCGAGATGGTCAACGACGCCGAGGTCACCAAGATCCTCACGGGCGACGGCGGGCGGGTGAGGGCGGTGGCCACGGAGGACGCCGAGTACCCGGCGGACGTGGTGATCCTCGGTCTCGGCGTACGCCCCGAGACCGGGCTCGCCCGCGAAGCGGGGCTGCCGCTGGGCGAGCACGGCGGCCTGCTGACCGACCTCGCGATGCGGGTGCGCGGGCACGAGGACATCTGGGCGGGCGGGGACTGCGTGGAGGTCCTGGACCTGATGTCGGGACGCGAGCGGCACATCGCGCTGGGCACGCACGCGAACAAGCACGGGCAGGTCATCGGCGCGAACGTGGGCGGGGGTTACGCGACGTTCCCCGGTGTGGTCG
This sequence comes from Streptomyces sp. NPDC003379, assembly GCF_053589195.1. Taxonomy (NCBI): domain Bacteria; kingdom Bacillati; phylum Actinomycetota; class Actinomycetes; order Kitasatosporales; family Streptomycetaceae; genus Streptomyces; species Streptomyces sp. NPDC003379. The sequence goes on from NZ_JBSFRK010000001.1 coordinate 207,632, forward strand.
GCACGGCGGTCAGCAAGGTGTGCGACCTGGAGATCGCCCGTACGGGCCTGCGCGAGAAGGACGCGCTGGCGGCCGGGCTGCGGTACGTGGCGGTGACCATCGAGTCGACGAGCCGGGCCGGTTACTACCCGGGCGCGGCCCTGATGACGGTGAAGATGCTGGCCGAGCGGCGCACGGGCAGGCTCCTCGGCGTGCAGATCGTCGGGCGCGAGGGCGCGGGCAAGCGGGTCGACGTGGCGGCGGTCGCGCTGACGGCGGGGATGACGGTGGAACAGATGACGGCGCTCGACCTCGGGTACGCGCCGCCGTTCTCGCCGGTGTGGGACCCGGTTCTGGTGGCGGCGCGCAAGGCGGTGGCGGCGGTACGGGCGGACACGGCCCCCAACTGAAGCGGCACCGCCCGAAGCAACTGCGCATGATGCGCAAGTACTAATTCGGGAGAACAAGCAAGAGCGCCCCTCCCGCGCCCCCGAACACGCCCTGTTTTGCGCCCCCTCCGCCGACGCAGAACGCGCTTACAGCGCAGGTCAGCACGCGCTTGCTGCGGAGAAGCGACCGCCCGGCGCTCTCCCCCCGTTGGCTGATTCCGGGCGGTTCGGGGCGTACTTGTTTCGCACGCCGTGGGAGCCCGCCCACGAACGGCACATGCATCCACCACCCATCGCCCGCGCGGGAACCGGCGACCCCTCTGAGCGGCCACGGCCTCCCCGGAAGCTCCGCTTCCGGGGAGCCTCATGCTTCCCTCGGCTGCTCGCGCACCCCTAGGGGTCCGCCATCTCTTTTCCGCCAAGGTTTCACAGGATCAGCACAGATCCCGCAGGTGGGCCGCACTATGTGACCCGTCAGAGCGGCGCGGACACACACTGCGACAGGTGACCGCGCCGTTGGGGGGCGGGCCGTGGGGTGGAGACACCCCCGCGGCCCGACCGTGGAGGGGACCACACACCGCATGAATCACACCGCGCGAGCGTCGGCTCTCGGCGCCGGCGCTCTGCTTCTCGCGCTCTCGCTGCCCGGCGCTCCGGCCTCGGCCGCCGAGCCGCCCCGCATCGACCTGCGCGTCCTGGTGGTGACCGACGGAGGCCCCGCCACCGCCGCGATCACCGCCGAACTCGACGGCCAGGGCACGCCGTACACCACCGTCGACCTGCGCCGGAGCGGGCGCCCCGTCATCGACAGGGCGTTCCTCGCGGACACCGTGAACGGCAGGGCACGGGCCAAGTTCCAAGCGGTCGTCCTGCCGAACGACAACCCGTTCGGGGCCGGTTCGGCGGAGCCGGCCGCCCTGGCGTCGTACGAGCAGACGTACGCGATCCCACAGGTGGACGCGTACACCTACGCCCGCCCCGAAGCAGGCCTGAAAGCACCGGAGTACAGCGGCTCCCTCGACGGTGTGCGGGCCCAGGTGACACCGGCGGGCAAGGGCGGCCCGTTCGGCTACCTGGCGGGCCAGGTGCCCTTCGAGGACAACTCATCAACGATCGGCGAGAGTTACGGCTTCCTGGCCGAACCGGCGCCGGGCGCGGACTTCACCAGCTACGTGGACGCGCCGATCCCCGGCGGTTCCGGCCGGGGATCGCTCGTGGGCGAGTACCGGCACGACGGGCGGCGCGAGCTGGTGGTGACGTTCGTCTACAACGAGCACCAGCGGCAGTTCCGCCTCCTGGCCCGGGGCATCGTGGACTGGCTGACGCAGGGCGTCCACCTGGGCTCGTCCCGCAACTACTTCGGCGTGCACGTCGACGACGTGTTCGGCGCCGACGACCGCTGGGACACCGAGCTCAACTGCACGCCGGGCGACGTGGACTGCCCGCCGGGCCAGGGCACGCCCGACCCGATCCGGATGACGCCGGACGACGCGGCGTACGCCGCCGAGTGGTCCAGGAGCCGCGAGTTCCCGCTCGACATGGCCTTCAACGGCGGCGGCAGCGAGCTCCACCGCGAGGAGAACGGCGGCGCGGACCCCCTCGCCGACCGGCTCATCGCCGACCGCGCCGACCACCGCTGGATCAACCACACCTACAACCACCCCTTCCTCGGCTGCGTCCAGGACGTCGGCGCCGTGCCGTGGAAGTGCGCGCGGAACGCGGACGGCAGCACGCGCTACGTCTCGCGGGCCGACATCTCCCAGCAGATCTCCGACAACCGCGCCTGGGGACAACGGGCGGGGCTCCCGCTCACCAACGGCGAGTTGGTGACGGGCGAACACTCGGGCCTGAAGGTGCTGCCCCAGCAGCCGGACGACAACCCCAACCTGAGCGGCGCCCTGCGGGACAACGGCGTGACCTGGCTGGGCTCGGACAACTCCCGGGACAGGGCCCAGCGCCAGGTGGGCGCCGCGCTGACCGTGCCGCGCTTCCCGATGAACGTCTTCTACAACGCGGGCCGCGCCGACGAGCAGGTCGACGAGTACAACTGGATCTACACCCGCGAGGCCGACGGCGGCAGCGGCGTCTGCGAGAACTCCCCGGTCGCCACCTGCCTGGAGCAGCCCCTCGACCTCACGACCGGCTACCAGGACCACATCGTGCCCGTCGAGTCGACGATCGCCCTCGGACACGTCCTGGCGAACGACCCGCGACCGCACTTCATCCACCAGTCGAACCTCGCCGAGGACCGCATCGCGTACCCCGTCCTGAACCGCGTCCTCGACTCGTACGACGCGCTGTTCGCGGACAACACGCCGGTCGTCAACCTGCGGATGTCCGACATCGGCGGCGAGCTGCGCTCCCGCGCGGCCTGGGACACGGCCGTCAAGGCGGGCCGCGTCACCGCCTACCGCGTCGGCGACACCGTCACGGTCCAGACCCCCTCCGGCGTCACCGCCCGAGCCACGATGCCGACCGGCACGGTGCAGCAACAACTGCTCGGCACGACCCCGTTCGGCACGGCATACGCGGGCAGGACCTCAGGCGGCGCCTCCCCATCGGTCCTCCAGGACCGCATCACACTGACCCTGCCCACGGCACCACCGACCGCCACAACGGCCCCCGCCCGAGCCGAACGCCAGAAGGCCACCAAGAAGCTCCCGCTCCCCTCAGGCGTGACGCAATACGTGAGGCCGGGCACATCCGGCGAACCACCACGCCGCCTGCCGACAGACGGCTGACCCCCGGCGTCTCCCGAGACGGAGACCACCCACCGAGGGAAAGCCGCGATGGCACCCGAGGGGACACGGCGGTATGTCCGCCCGGAGCACAGTGGTGCGGCGCCGGGCGCCGAAGCCAACGGGCGCCCGCGCCGAGATGGCGAGGACGGACATACCGCCGGGGCCCCGCCCCACAACGCACGAGGCGCCCCCGCCGGCCGGCGACCCGCAGCCCCCACTGCCACCGCCACCGCCACCGGACCGGCCGCCCCCTCACGCTCACATCCACACCCGCGGAGCCCCACGATGCCCGACTCGCCCTCACCGGTACCGATACCGGCACCCCTGACCGCACGCCCGCCACGCCCGGCGCGAACCCGCGTGACCCTCCTGACCGAAGGCACCTACCCGCACAGCCACGGCGGCGTCAGCGTCTGGTGCGACCAGCTCGTCCGCGGCATGCCCGACATCGACTTCGGCGTCCTCGCCGTCACCGGCACCGGCCGCGAACCCCTCGCCTGGGACCTCCCGGCACACGTCGACGAGCCCGTCTGTCTGCCGATGTGGGGCCCGACCCCGCCCGGCCACACCCCGCGAGGCCGCCGAGCGCGCCAACTGCACAGCTCCTACGAGAAGTTCCTCACCGCCCTCCTCGACCCGACCGCCGAGGACGGCTTCGCGCCCGCCCTGCACGACCTGGCCCGGCACGCCCGCGACGGCACACTCACCCCGGCCCTGCGCACCGACCGCGCGGTGCGGGTCCTGGCGTCCGTGTGGAACACCCCGGGGCTCGCGGCGGCCGAGGCACGGCCGACGCTGCACGACGCCGTCACCGCCACCGGCCTGCTCGAACACGCACTGCGCCCGCTCGCGGCCCGCCCTCCCGAACACGGTGTGGCGCACGCGGTGAGCGGCGGCATCGCGGCGATGCCGGGCCTGATAGCCCAGCAACTCCACGGCGTACCACTGCTCCTGACCGAGCACGGCGTGTATCTGCGCGAGCGCTACCTCGGCTACCGCACAGGACCGTACAGCTGGCCGGTGAAGGCCCTGCTGCTCGGCTTCTTCCGGCTGCTCGCCGAGGAGACGTACCGCAGGGCCGCCCTGATCACCCCGGGCAACCGCTACAACCGCCTCTGGGAGGAGCGCGGCGGCGCCGACCCGGCCCTCATCCGCACCGTCTACAACGGCGTGGACCCCGAGGCGTTCCCGCCCGCCGGGCCCGAGCCGCGGAACCCCACCCTGAGCTGGGCGGGCCGCGTCGACCCGATCAAGGACCTGGAGACGCTGATCCGCGCCTTCGCGCAGGTCAGACGGGAGATACCGGAGGCGAGGCTACGCCTGTTCGGCGGCACACCGCGCGGCGGCGAGGCCTACCGCGAGCGGTGCGAGGCACTGGCCGCCGAGCTGGGACAGGGCGACGCGGTGGTCTTCGAGGGCCGCGTCGAACACATCAAGGACGCCTACGCGGCGGGCAGCGTCGTCATGCTCTCCAGCATCAGCGAGGGCTTCCCGTTCACGCTGATCGAGGCGATGTCGTGCGGCCGGGCCACGGTCTCCACGGACGTCGGCGGGGTGCGGGAGGCCGTGGGACCCACCGGCCTCGTGGTGCCGCCGCGCGCGCCGGACGCCATGGCGCGGGCCGCGCTCGAACTGCTCCGTGACCCGCCGCGCAGGGCGGCGATGGGCGAGGCGGCCCGCCTGCGAGTGATCGAACAGTTCACGCTCCGCCAGACGGTGGACGCCTTCCGCGCGATATACGGGGAGCTGTCGGCCCACCAACGCGCCTGTACCCGCACCGAGTTGCCGCACCACGAGGCCCCCACCGAGGTGGCCGGATGAGCGGCCCTCTCCCCCTGCGCCCCCACACCCACACCCGCCCCCGCCAGGGCCACCGTGAGGACCACCGTGAACACCGCCACACGGACGACACCCTCACCCTGCGCCTGGCCCGCCCGCCCCGCACCACCACGGACGGCGGCGGCAACCCCGCCAGGCCGCGTACCCGGGGCGCGCTGCGGCCGGCCCGGGCCGACGACCCCGTGGACCACCTCGCGGCCGAGCTCGCCGAGGAGGCCGGGGCGGCCGTACACCCCTACGAGGTCGCCGCGCTCCTGGAGTCGCAGGGTCTGACGGGCGACCGGATCCAGGAGAGGTACGGGCACCCCGATCTGTTCTCGCTCGCCGAAGCCGTCTTCCGGCGGGTGCCGCGCAGCCACCCGAGGCCGCCCGCGCCGCCCGACCCCTGGCGGCCCGACCATCTGCGCTGCGCCCTGCGCGGCCTCCTCTTCGCGCTTCCCGGCACGGCGTATCTGCTGACGGAGGGCGTCTGGTCGGCGACGGCCGGGCTGCACGGCCTGATCGCCGCGGCCCTGGTGTCCTGGGCCTGGTCACAGGCGCTGAGCCACCGGGCGTACGTACGGCTCGCCGCCGGGCGGCACGAGGCCGGGCGCACGCTGCTGGCGGGCGCCCCGCTCGGCATCGCGGCCGCATCCGGCACAGGGCTGCTCGTCGCGGGGCCCGGGGCCGCCGCGCTGTTCGCCGCGGGGCAGTCCTGCTATCTGGCGGCGGCCGGGGTGCTGCTGGTCCTCGGCCGCGAGAAGCTCCTCGCCGCGGCGCTGCTCCCGGTCGCCGCGGGTGCCGCCGCGCTGCCGTGGTGGCAGCCGCCGGGACCGCTGACGACCGGACTGCCGCTGCTCACCGTGGTGTTGGCGACGGCGGCCGCCGGGTACGCGCTGCGCTCGGCGCTGCGGGCCGCCCCGGCGCCGGGGCCCGCGCCGCGCCTCGCGCACTCAGTCCCGTACGGCTTGTTCGGTCTGGCGGCGGGCGTGCTCACGGCGGTGGCGGGACACCAAGAGCCCTACTCCGTCATCGTGTTGACGCTGAGCATGGGTCCCGCGGAGTGGCTGCTGCACCGCTACCGCGGGCTCGCCGTGGCGGCCCTGCACGCGTCGGCCACGCCCCGGGGATTCCGGCTCCGCGCCGCCCGCGCGCTGGCCGTGTGCGGCGCGGCCTATCTCGCCCCGCTCGCCCTGGGCGCCGTCCTGGTCGGCGCGCGCCTCGCCCCGCTCCTGCTGCTGGGCGCCGTGCTCTGGCTCGCGCTGCTCCTCCAGGCGTTCGGCACGGCATGGCCGTCCGCCGTGCCCTGCCTGGCCGCCGCGGCCACCGCCACGGCGCTCCCCCTCACCGGCACCCTGGCCGCGCCGGCCGCACAGCTCATCGGCTGTGCGGCCGCCGCACTCGCGCTGCTCGCCGTCGCCGTCCACCAGCTGGGTAAACCGACGGCACACGCCTGAGCCGCCCCCACCGGCACCGCCGCGCGGCCTCACCACCACACCCGCACCGCCGCGCACCGCCCCCCTCACCCCTCACCCCTCACCCCTCACCCATCCCCGATCGTCCATCACCAGGAGCACCCATGACATCCGCACCGCTCGTCGCCGTCACCGGAGCCGAGGGCTTCATCGGCTCGCACCTCACCGAGGCCCTGGTCGCCTCCGGCCACCGGGTCCGCGCGATGGCGCAGTACAACTCCTTCTCGTCCTACGGCTGGCTGGACTCGCTCGCACCCGATGTCCTCGCCGAGGTCGAGATCGTCCTGGGCGACGTACGCGACCCGGGCTCCGTCAGCGGCCTGGTCGCCGGCGCCGAGACCGTCTACCACCTGGCCGCCCTGATCGCGATCCCGTACTCCTACCAGGCCCCGCACAGCTACGTCGACACGAACGTCACCGGCACGCTCAACGTCCTTGAGGCCGTACGCCACTTGGAGATCCCCCGCCTGGTCCACACCTCCACCAGCGAGACGTACGGCACCGCGCGGACCGTGCCGATCACCGAGGACCACCCCATCAACACCCAGTCGCCGTACGCCGCTTCGAAGGCGGGCGGCGACCGGCTCGCCGACAGCTACCACGCGAGCTTCGGGACGCCCGTGGTGACGCTGCGCCCGTTCAACACCTTCGGGCCCCGCCAGTCGATGCGGGCCGTCATCCCGACCGTCATCGGCCAAGTGGCGTCCGGCTCACGGCGGATCACGCTCGGAGACCTGCGCCCCACCCGCGACTTCACCTTCGTCACCGACACCGCACAGGCGTTCCTCGCCGTCGGCACCGCGCCCGCCGAGACGGTCGTGGGCCGCACGTTCAACGCGGGCACCGGCGGTGAGATCTCGGTGGGCGACCTGGTGCGGCTCATCGGCAAGGTGATGGACGCCGACCTCGACGTGTGCGAGGACGCGCGGCGTATCCGCCCCGCCGCCTCGGAGGTGATGCGCCTGGTCGCCGACGCGACGCGGCTGCGCGACGCGACGGGCTGGGCCCCGGCCCACGACCTGGAGCAGGGCCTGGCCCGCACCGTCGAGTTCTTCCGCGACCCGGCCCGCCTGGCCCGCTACAAGACCGACATCTACAACATCTGACGCCCCGACACGTCAAGCAACCCGCCCACTGCGCAAGGGAGAACGACCATGCACGCAGTCATCCTGGCCGGAGGCAAGGGCGTCCGGCTCCTGCCGTACACCACCTCGCTGCCCAAGCCGCTGGTCCCGATCGGTGACCAGTACGCGATCCTGGAGATCGTGCTGCGCCAGCTGGCGTCCGCCGGGTTCACCAGCTGCACCATCGCCATCGGCCACCTCGGCCACATCATCCGCGCCTACGTCGGCAACGGCTCCCGCTGGGGTATGCGCGTCGGCTACTCCACGGAGGACAGCCCGCTCGGCACGATGGGCCCGCTCCTGACGATGATGGACCGGCTGCCCGAGCACTTCCTCGTGATGAACGGCGACGTCCTCACCGACCTCGACTACGCGGACGTCCTGAGCCGCCACCGCGCCTCGGGGGCGCCGCTGACCATCGCGACGTACGCGCGCGAGGTGCGCATCGACTTCGGCGTGCTCACCACCGAGTCGGAGCGCGTGGTCGCCTTCACGGAGAAGCCGAGCATCGACTACCGCGTCTCCATGGGCGTGTACGGGGTCTCGCGCGACACGCTCGCCCCCTACACGCCGGGCCTCCCCCTCGGGTTCGACGAACTCGTCCTCGACCTCCTGAAGTCCGAGACCCCGCCGCACGCCTACGAGTTCGACGGCTACTGGCTCGACATCGGCCGTCCCGACGACTACGACCGGGCCAACGCGGAGTTCACCACGCACCGCTCGCTGCTCCTCAAGGGAGCGTGACGAGACCGTGCGCATACTCGTCCTGGGCTCCACCGGATACCTGGGCGGGCACGTCGCCGAGCGGCTGCGCGCCCTGCCGGGCGTGCGGTTGCTGCGCGGCGGCCGTGCCCCCGTCGACGACCACCGGATCGACCTCGCCACCATCACCCCCGACGCGCTCGCCGAACAGCTGCTGCGGGCCGCGCCCGACGCCGTGGTCAACTGCGCGGGCGCGGTCGGCGGCAACCCGCTGCCGCTCGCCGAGGTCAACTCCCGCGGCCCCGCGGTCCTCTGCCAGGCCCTGCGGGACGCGGTGCCCACCGCGCGCCTGGTGCACCTCGGCTCGGCGGCCGAGTACGGCCCCGGCGGCGTCGGCGAGCGGACCACGGAGGACTCCCCCGCCCGCCCGGTCACCCCGTACGGCGCCACCAAGCTGGCCGGCACCCTCACCGTCCTGGACGCGCGGCTCGACGCACTCGTGCTGCGGATCACCAACCCGGTGGGCCCCGGAGCCTCCCCGGCCGGGCTGCCGGGCCGCCTCACCGCCGAGCTGACCCGTGCCGTCGCCCGGACCCCGCACGGCGCGGTGCGCGTCGGTGACCTGTCCGCGCACCGGGACTTCGTCGACGTACGCGACGTGGCGCAGGCCGTGGCGCTCGCGCTGGCCCTGCCGGGGCGGCTGCCGCGGCTGCTGAACATCGGCGGCGGCCGGGCCGCGCCGGTGCGCGACCTGGCGCAGGGTCTGGTCGCCGTCTCGGGCTTCACCGGGGACGTCGAGGAGACGCTCGGCCCGGTGGGCCGTTCGACGGCGGTGTCCTGGCAGTGCTCCGACATCACGGCGGCGGAGTGGGAGCTGGGCTGGCGGCCGCGGTTCTCCCTGCGGGAGTCGCTGGGCGCGCTCTGGGCCTCCGACGGCGCCCCGCACCCGGCGCCCGCCACCGGGGACCCGCGATGACCCTGCTGGTCCCGCTGTACGTCCATCCGGCCGCGGACCCCGCGGCCTGGCGGACGCTCGTGGCGGCCGCGCCCCAGCTGTACGGCGTCGTCCTGAACGCCGCCGACGGCCCGGGCGCGGCCCCCGACCCCGCCTTCACCGACGCGGCGCGGGCGCTGCGCGAGGCGGGGGCGCGGGTCCTCGGGTACGTCGACACGGCGTACGGCCGCCGCCCGCCGGACGCCGTCGCCGACGACGTGGACAAGCACCGCGCCTGGTACGAGGTGGACGGCTGCTTCTTCGACCAGGTCTCCCCCGGCCGCCGCGAGCTGCGGCACTGCCGGCGCCTGGTCCGCTCGGCGCGGGAGCGGGGCGCGCGGACGGTGGTGCTCAACCCGGGCGTGCACCCGGCGCCCGGGTACGCCCGCGCCGCCGACCTGCTCGTCACGTTCGAGGGGCACTGGTCGACGTATCTGCGGTCGTTCACCGCGCCGTCCTGGACGGGGCGGCACTCCCCCGACCGCTTCTGCCACCTCGTCTACGGCGTGCCGCCCGCGCTGGCCCGCCTCGCCGGGCGGACCGCCGTGCTGCGCGGCGCCGGGGTGCACTGCGCGGTGCCGGGGGCCGGGCCCAATCCGTGGACGCGGCCGCCGCACCTGCCCGACCCCGGGAGCGGGCCATGACGTACCGCCGTTTCGCGGTCGCGCTCCTCGGCGTGGTCCTGCTGCTCGTCGGCTGCTCCTCGGCCGCGCGGGACGGCGGTGGCCCGGAGCGCTGGCGGCCCCGGCCCGGCACCGCGTGGCAGTGGCAGCTCGACGGCCGCGCAGACCCGCGTGTGGACGTCCCGGTGTACGACATCGACGGGTTCGAGAACCGCGCGTCGGACGTGGCCCGGCTGCACCGCGAGGGGCGCCGCGTCATCTGTTACGTCAATGCCGGCGCCTGGGAGTCGTTCCGCCCCGACAGCGGCGACTTCCCGGCCGCCGTCCTGGGCCGGGCCAACGGCTGGAAAGGGGAGCGCTGGCTCGACATCCGGCGCCTCGATGTGCTCCGCCCGCTCCTCGCGGAGCGGTTCGACATGTGCCGCCGCAAGGGGTTCGACGCCATCGAACCCGACCTCCTCGACGGCTACCTCAACCGCACCGGCTTCCCACTGAAGGCCCGCCACCAGCTGGCCTTCAACCGGATGGTCGCCCGCCTCGCGCACGAGCGCGGCCTGTCCGTCGGCCTGAAGAACGACCTCCCGCAGATCCCACGGCTCGTCGACGACTTCGACTTCGCCGTGAACGAGGAGTGCGCCCAGTACGAGGAGTGCGCCTCGCTCACACCGTTCGTGCAGGCGGGAAAGGCGGTGCTGCACGTGGAGTACGCCGTGCCCCGCGAGAGGTTCTGCCCGCAGACGCGCCGCCTCGGTTTCTCCTCCATGCGCAAGCGCCTGGAGCTGGACGCGTGGCGCGAGCCCTGCCCCAGCTGAACGACGGACGGGCAGGGATCGTTTTCGGACATTCTTCAGACAGCGGTGCGCGTGTGGACGTACTCCACGAGTCGGGTCAGCGCCTCGGGGTCCGTGGTCGGCAGGACGCCGTGGCCGAGGTTGAAGATGTGGCCCTCCAGGCCGCTCGCGGCGGCGAGCACCTCGTCCGTCTTGGCCTCGACGGCCTCGCGCGTGGAGAAGAGGACGGCCGGGTCGAGGTTGCCCTGGATCGCCTTGCCGGGCCCGACGCGGCGCGCCGCCTCGTCCAGCGGCACCCGCCAGTCGGCGCCGACGACATCGGCGCCGGCCTCGCCCATGAGCCCGAGCAGCTCGCCCGTGCCGACGCCGAAGTGGATGCGCGGCACGCCGTACGAGGCGACCGCGTCGAACACCTTCGTCGACGCGGGCATCACCGAGCGCCGGTAGTCGGCGGGCGAGAGCGCGCCCACCCACGAGTCGAAGAGCTGCACGGCGCTCGCGCCCGCCTCGATCTGCACCTTCAGGAAGGCGGCGGTGATCTCCGCGAGCCGGTCGAGCAGGTCCGCCCAGAGCCGCGGGTCGCCGTACATGAGCGCCTTGGTGTGCTCGTGGTTGCGGCTCGGGCCGCCCTCCACGAGGTAGCTCGCGAGGGTGAAAGGCGCGCCCGCGAACCCGATGAGCGGCGTCGAGCCGAGCTCGCCCGTCAGCATCCCGATCGCCTCGGTGACGTAGTGGACGTCCTCCGGCGTGAGGTCCCGCAGCTGCGCGAGGTCGGCGCGCGAGCGGATGGGGTTCTCGACGACGGGCCCGATGCCGGGCTTGATGTCGAGGTCGACGCCGATCGCCTTCAGCGGTACGACGATGTCGCTGAAGTAGATCGCGGCGTCCACGTTGTGGCGGCGCACCGGCTGCAGCGTGATCTCGGTGACGAGGTCGGGCCGCATGCAGGACTCCAGCATGGCGGTGCCCTCGCGGACCTTGCGGTACTCGGGCAGTGAGCGCCCCGCCTGCCGCATGAACCAGACCGGCGTGTGCGGCACGGCCTCGCGCCTGCACGCCTTCATGAAGGCGGAGTCGTACGTCGCTGCGTTCTGCCGGCCCTTGGGGCTCTGGCTGTTGTTGGCACTCACGCGGAAAGTCTCGCACGTTGACCGGGAACCCCCTCACGGGTGTCTCTCCCTGCGCGAAGGCGCCATTCCCCTTAACCTTCCCCGCATGGCTGCGGCTCAGGAACAACGGTCGGACGGCGCTGGAGAGATGGACGGTTCGGAGGGGAAGGTGGCGGATGCGGCTCCGCCGCCCTTCCGCGCGGCGGTCGAGGCGCTGCGGGAGGCACGGCTGCGGCCGGAGATCGAGATCGATCCGACGCGGCCGCCGCAGCGCCTCGCGCCGTACGCGTACGCGCTGGAGGCGGCGGTCGTGGACGGCGAGGAGGACCTCGCCGACGGGCGGCTCGTGCTGCTCCACGATCCGGCGGGGCACGACGCCTGGCAGGGCACCTTCCGGCTCGTCACGCTCGTACGGGCGGAGCTTGAGCCGGAGATGGCGGCGGATCCGCTGCTGCCGGAGGTGTGCTGGTCGTGGCTGACCGGGGCGCTGCAAGCGCGCGGGCTCTCGGTGGGGGAGGCGAGCGGCACGGTGACCCGTGCGGGGTCGCACTACTTCGGGGGGCTCGCGGAGCGGCCGCCCGCGTCCCAGATCGAGATCCGGGCCTCCTGGACGCCTCGGGAGGGGAGCGACGGGGTTCCGGACACGGGGGAGCATCTGGGCGCGTGGTGTGAGCTGCTCTGCCAGGTGGCCGGGCTGCCGCCGGTCGGGTCCGGCGCCGGGGACGGGTCCGTGGTGTCCCTGCCCCAGCGGCGGGGCCCGCTCTCGCCTTGACGGCTGCCCGCCCCACTCGCTCGTCCGTCCGCCCCGCGGCTTGTCGCGGGGCTTTCTCGTGTCGCCCGGGAGGGTGAGGGTTCGGAATGGTCTTCGGGTGGTCGAGTGGGTGTCCTAATTGCCCCGATTGACACTCATCAAATCGTGATCATTCCCTAAAGGCTGGCGGGTTTGCTGCCGAAGAGGTTTGTGACCTTGAAAAGCATGGTTCGTCCCGGCTTCATCCCCGAGCCGGTCCCGTCCCCCCTCCCCGCTCCCCCCAGGAGGCCTGGTGTCCGTTCTCCTCGAGCAGCCCGCAAGCCTGGTCGCCTACCGCCCGAACAAGCCGACCGCCATGGTCGTCGTGGCCGACCCCCGCGTCCGTTCCACCGTCACCCGCCATCTGTGGGCGCTCGGCGTACGTGACGTCATCGAAGCCTCGTCCATCGCGGAGGCTCGTCCCCGCATCGGCAACCCCCGTGACATCTGCGTCGCAGACGTCCACCTCCCCGACGGCTCCGGCCTGACGCTTCTCTCCGAGACCCGCGCGGCAGGCTGGCCCAACGGCCTCGCCCTCTCCGCCGCCGACGACATCGGTGCCGTGCGCAACGCCCTCGCGGGCGGCGTCAAGGGCTACGTCGTCACCGGCACGCGTACGAACGTCGGACTCCCCACCCGCCCCGGCGCCGCTCCCATCGGTTCGGCCGCCGCCCGAATGCACCGCCGCCCGCCGGGCGCCCCGAGCCACCCCGGCGGCTACCGCGAGCTGTCCGGCCGCGAGGTCGAGGTGCTCCGGCTCGTCGCCGAAGGCCAGTCCAACAAGGCCATCGGCGTCTCCATGGGCCTGTCCGCCCTGACCGTGAAGAGCCACCTCGCCCGGATCGCGCGCAAGCTCGGCACGGGTGACCGGGCCGGGATGGTGGCGGTGGCGCTGCGCACCGGAATCATCCACTGACTGATTTACAACCCTCCCCCGCCCGTCGACGGAACGTTCCGTCGACGGGTGCCGCGCATACACAGATACCCTTGACAGGTGACCGACGCCCAAGAGACCGCAGCAGACAGCTCACTGCGAACCACCGGAGGCGCCCCTCCGGACGACGTCGAAACGGCGCCGACCCCCTTGCTCGAGCCGCGCGACGGCATTCCGCCGGTGATCGCCGACGAGGAGTCCCTCGCCGCGATGATCGCCGCCTACGCCCGCGGCACCGGCCCCGTGGCCGTCGACGCCGAACGCGCGTCCGGCTACCGGTACGGCCAGCGCGCCTATCTCGTCCAGCTCCGCCGCGAGGGCGCGGGCTCCGCGCTCATCGACCCCGTCGCCTGCCCCGACCTCTCCGCTCTCGGCGAGGCCCTCGGCGACACGGAGTGGGTGCTGCACGCGGCCACCCAGGACCTGCCGTGCCTGCGCGAAATAGGCATGGTGCCGTCGCGGATCTTCGACACGGAGCTGGCGGGGCGGCTCGCCGGGTTCCCGCGGGTGGGGCTCGGCGCGATGGTCGAGGGCGTACTCGGCTTCGTACTGGAGAAGGGGCACTCCGCCGTCGACTGGTCGACGCGGCCGCTGCCCGAGCCCTGGCTCCGGTACGCGGCGCTCGACGTCGAGCTCCTCGTCGACCTGCGCGACGCCCTGGAGAAGGAGCTCGACCGCCAGGGCAAGCTGGAGTGGGCCCGCGAGGAGTTCGACGCCATCGCCTCCGCGCCGCCCGCGCCGCCCCGCAAGGACCCCTGGCGCCGGACGTCCGGCATGCACAAGGTGCGGCGGCGCCGGCAGATGGCGGTCGTACGGGAGCTGTGGACCGCCCGCGACCAGGTCGCGCAGCGGCGCGACGTCTCCCCCGGCAAGGTGCTCAGCGACGGCGCGATCGTCGAGGCGGCGCTCGCCCTGCCGCCGAACGTGCACGCGCTCGCCGCTCTCCCCGGGTTCGGGCACCGCATGGGGCGGCGCCAGCTGGAGCAGTGGCAGACCGCGGTGGACCGCGCCAAGGCGCTGCCCGACTCCGAGCTTCCGCAGCCCGGACAGACGGTGAGCGGGCCGCCGCCGCCCCGCTCCTGGGCGGACCGTGACCCCGCGGCCGCGGCGCGGCTCTCCGCGGCGCGGGCGGCCATCTCCTCGCTCGCCGAGCAGCTGAACATGCCCCAGGAGAACCTGATCACTCCGGACACGGTCCGTCGCGTCTGCTGGGAGCCTCCGGCTCAGGTGGACGCGGACTCCGTATCCACGGCCCTCGCGACCCACGGCGCACGCCACTGGCAGATCACCCAGGTCACCCCGGCCCTGGTCACGGCTCTGTCCTGACCCCGGCCCGTCGCCCCCTGTGCCGCCGCTCCGCGGCGGAGGTTTCCCACCCACCCACCCGTTCACCCCGCATCGAGGGGCGGACGGGTGGTTGCGTTGCGGGGCTGGTGCAGGGCAAACGGGCGGGTGGGTGGGGGAGATCCGCCGCGGAGCGGCGGTACAGGGCCACCCCCACCGGCCGACAGGGCGGCACAGGGGCGAGGCCGGCCCGGGCCCAGAAAACCCCGCCAAGGCCCGCCGCCAGGCAAGTGTGACCTTCGCCTCCCCGAGCCAGGACTGGGCAGCCTAGTTACCGACAAGTAGCATGGACCCCGGAAGCGCGCCGCAGGCGTGGCGCACCCGCACCCTGGAGGAGAGCCATCGTGCCTCGTACCGTCAGGGACGTCGTCTTCGTGGACGGCGTCCGCACCCCGTTCGGCAAGGCGGGTCCGAAGGGCATCTACCACGAGACCCGTGCCGATGACCTCATCGTGAAGGCCATCCGGGAGCTGCTGCGCCGCAACCCGGACCTCGACCCCGCCAAGATCGACGAGGTCGCCATCGCCGCGACCACGCAGATCGGCGACCAGGGCCTGACGATCGGCCGCACCGCCGGCATCCTCGCCGGGCTCCCGCAGTCCGTGCCCGGCTACTCCATCGACCGGATGTGCGCCGGTGCCCTGACCGCCGTGACCTCGGTCGCGGGCAGCGTCGCCTTCGGTGCGTACGACATCGCCATCGCCGGTGGCGTCGAGCACATGGGCCGCCACCCCATGGGCGAGGGCGTCGACCCGAACCCCCGCTTCGTCAGCGAGAAGCTGGTCGACGAGTCCGCCCTCTTCATGGGCATGACCGCCGAGAACCTGCACGACCGCTACCCGAGCATCACCAAGCGGCGCGCCGACGAGTACGCCGTGCGCTCGCAGGAGAAGGCCGCCAAGGCGTACGCCGACGGCAAGATCCAGGCGGACCTGGTGCCGGTCTCCGTACGCCGTACCAACGAAGAGGCCGGTGAGACCGGCTGGGGCCTCGCCACCGCCGACGAGCCGATGCGTCCGGGCACCACCCTGGAGAACCTCGCCGGGCTGAAGACGCCGTTCCGTACGCACGGCCGCGTCACGGCGGGCAACGCCGCGGGCCTCAACGACGGCGCCACCGCCTCCCTCATCGCCTCCGAGGAGTTCGCGCGGGAGAACAACCTCCCCGTCAAGATGCGCCTCGTCTCGTACTCCTTCGCGGGCGTCGAGCCGGAGGTCATGGGCTACGGCCCGATCCCGGCCACGGAGAAGGCGCTCGCCCAGGCGGGCCTGTCCATCTCCGACATCGGTCTCTTCGAGATCAACGAGGCGTTCGCCGTGCAGGTGCTCGCCTTCCTGGAGCACTACGGCATCGCGGACGACGACACGCGCGTCAACCAGTACGGCGGCGCCATCGCGTACGGCCACCCGCTCGCCTCCTCCGGCGTACGCCTGATGACGCAGCTGGCGCGGCAGTTCGAGGAGCAGCCCGAGGTGCGCTACGGCCTCACGACCATGTGCGTCGGCTTCGGCATGGGCGCGACGGTCATCTGGGAGAACCCGAACCACAAGGACGCCGGAGGCGACAAGTGAGCACCACGACCACTGAGCTTCTGAAGGGTGCAGCCGAGCTGTTCCCCGACGAGGTCGTCACGCAGGCGCACGTACGCCACCTCGACCTCCCCCAGGGTGCGGGCCGCTTCGCGCTCATCACCCTCGACAACGGCTTCGACCACACCAAGCCGACCACCTTCGGGCCGCAGTCCCTCGCCAACCTGAACACGGCGATCGACCAGGTCGAGAAGGAGGCGGCCGAGGGCAGCATCGTCGGTGCCGGCATCACCGGCAAGCCGTTCATCTTCGCCGTCGGCGCCGACCTCAAGGGCGTCGAGCTGCTGAAGCGCCACGAGGACGCGCTCGCCATCGGCAAGGGCGGCCACGAGGTCTTCAAGCGGCTCTCCGGGCTCGCCGTGCCGACCTTCGCGTACTACAACGGCGCCGCGATGGGCGGTGGCGTCGAGGTCGGTCTGCACTGCTCCTACCGCACCGTCTCCAAGGCGCTGCCCGCCTTCTCGCTGCCCGAGGTCTTCCTCGGCCTGGTCCCGGGCTGGGGCGGCTGCGCGCTGCTCCCGAACCTGATCGGCGCCGACAAGGCCGTCTCGGTCATCATCGAGAACTCGCTCAACCAGAACCGTCAGCTCAAGGGCAAGCAGGTCTTCGAGCTCGGCATCGCCGACGCCCTCTTCGAGGGCGCCGACTTCCTGGAGCAGTCGCTGATCTGGACGGCCTCCGTCCTGACCGGCTCGGTCGAGGTCGTGCGTCCCGAGATCGACCGCGGCGAGGGCTGGGACGCCGCCGTCGCCCGCGGCCGTGCCATCGCCGACTCCAAGGTGCACGGCGCCGCTCCGGCCGCCTACCGCGCCCTGGAGATCATCGAGGCCGCCAAGGACGGTGACCTCCAGAAGGGCTTCGACGCCGAGGACAAGGCGCTCGCCGACCTCATCATGGGCGGTGAACTGCGCGCGGGCATCTACTCGTTCAACCTCGTGCAGAAGCGCGGCAAGCGGCCGGCCGGCGCCCCGGACAAGAACCTGGCGCGCCCGGTCACCAAGGTCGGCGTCGTCGGCGCCGGTCTGATGGCCTCGCAGCTCGCCCTGCTCTTCCTGCGCCGCCTGGAGGTGCCGGTCGTGCTGACCGACATCGACCAGGAGCGCGTCGACAAGGGTGTGGGCTACGTCCAGGCCGAGATCGACAAGCTGCTCGGCAAGGGCCGCATCAACCAGGACAAGGCCAACCGCCTCAAGGCGCTGGTGAGCGGTGTCCTGGACAAGGCCGAGGGCTTCTCCGACGCCGACTTCATCATCGAGGCGGTCTTCGAGGAGATCGGCGTCAAGCAGCAGGTGTTCGCCGAGGTCGAGGCCGTCGCCCCGGCGCACGCCATCCTCGCCACGAACACCTCGTCGCTGTCGGTCACCGAGATGGCGTCGAAGCTGAAGCACCCCGAGCGGGTCGTCGGCTTCCACTTCTTCAACCCGGTCGCGATCCTGCCGCTCCTGGAGATCGTGCGCGGCGAGCGGACCGACGACGCCTCGCTGGCCACGGCGTTCGGTGTCGCCAAGAAGCTGAAGAAGACCGCGGTGCTCGTGAAGGACGCCCCGGCGTTCGTCGTGAACCGCATCCTCACCCGCTTCATGGGCGAGATCCAGAACGTCATCGACGAGGGCACCCCGGTCGCGGTCGCCGAGAAGGCCATCGAGCCGCTCGGTCTGCCGATGTCGCCGCTGGTGCTCCTGGAGCTGGTCGGCCCGGCCATCGGTCTGCACGTCTCGGAGACGCTCAACCGCGCCTTCCCGGAGCGCTTCACGGTCTCCCCGAACCTCGCGGCCGTCGTCAAGGCGGGCAAGCGCGGCTTCTACGTCTACGACTCCGGCAAGCCGGAGCTGGACCCCGAGGTCGCCGCTCTCCTCCAGCAGGGCGATGTCGTCCTGACCGAGGAGCAGGTGCGGGACCGCGTCCTCGACTCGGTGGCGCAGGAGATCGGGCTCATGCTCGACGAGGGCGTCGTCGCCGAGGCCCAGGACATCGACCTCTGCCTGATCACCGGCGCGGGCTGGCCCTTCCACCTGGGCGGCATCACGCCGTACCTGGACCGTGAGGGCGTCAGCGAGCGGGTGAACGGCAAGCGGTTCCTGGCGCAGGGCGTGGCGAGCGTCCCGGCGTAACGCGCACGGCAACGACGGTGGGCCGTACGGGAGTCGACCCGTACGGCCCACCGTCGTCTGTTCACGTCCGGCTGTTCACACCCGTCTGATCACACCCGTCTGTTCACACCCGGGCCCACGCCTCCAGCGCGAGGCCCGGCTCCGCCTTCTGGCGGGCGAGACGCAGCGTGCCGTCGAGGCCGATCGCCGCCATGACGACGCGGCCCCGCGCGTCCAGCGCCAGCGCCGGTGCGCCCAGGCACCGTTCGCCGGTCTCGGCCCACCACAGGCCCGCGCCCTCGTCCTCCGTGGGGAACGCGGCGAGCGCGGGGCGGCCGGTCTTCGCGCGGTGCGCGAGGACCGTGCAGTCATGGCCGTCTATGGTCGTCCGCAGGACCGCCGTGGGCCCTGTACCGGGGGCTCCGCCGAGCGGGACCACGGTCGCGGGACCGGCGTCCGCCGGACGGTGGGCGAGCATGCCGCCGCCGAGGACATCGGCGGCGTAGTACGTGAGACGGTCGGGAGCGGTCTCCAGGGCGGCGCCCGAGCCGGGGGCCGGGGCGAGCGGGATGTCGTCCGCGCGCAGCAGCTCGCCGCCCTGCTTCTCCTGGGCCCAGCGCAGCGTCGCCTCGGCGCCGGGCGCGAGGACCTCCACGCGGCCGCCGCTGGTGGCGAGGGCGACGATGCCGTCCAGGGCCGCGCGGACCTTGAAGTCCTTCCAGCCCTCCCACTTGCCGCCCTTGCCCTCACGCCGCATCCGTACGCTGTTCACGGCGTCCCGCACGAAGACGTGGACCGTGCCCGCGGCGTCCACGGCGGCGGCGGGCGCGCCGAGGTGCGGCGCGCGCTCGACGGCCTTGGTGTGCGGGTTGCCGAGCGAGCGCCAGTCCATGAGCGGCCGCCCCGTCTGGTACTGGATGGAGTGCACGAGGTCGACGACGCCCTCGCCGTCGGCTTCACGCCGCTCACGGCGGCCCACGAAGTGCACGTATCCGTCGGCGCCCTGAGCCAGCGTCAGATACGTCAGGTCGGGCGCCTCGAAGAAGTCGGGGCCCGTCCAGTCGGGGCCGCCGGGCGCGCTCTCCGTCCAGCGCAGCAGCCCGCCTTCGGTACGGGCGTACGCGGTGAGCCGGCCGCCGCTGCCGCGCAGCAGCCAGCGGGCGGTCTCCGGGGCACCGGTGCTGACGTACCTCGTCCTCGACGGCATGACTCGGCGGCAACCCTTCCACGTTCACGTGCGCACAGCGTTCTGCCCATTAGTTTACGTTTGCCGTATGAGAACTCTTGTCGTCGTCGACGCCGCGAACGTCGTCGGTTCCGTGCCGGACGGCTGGTGGCACGACCGCCGCGGGGCCGCCGAGCGGCTGCGCGACCGGCTCGTCGCGTACGCCGAGGAAGGCATCCCGGGGCATCCGGGGCCGCTGGACATGGTCCTCGTCGTCGAGGGGGCCGCGAGAGGCGTCGATCCGGTGCCCGGCGTACGTGTCGAGAGCGCGCCCGGCAGTGGCGACGACCGCATCGTGGAGGTGGCCGCCGAGGCGGCGGGCCGGCCGTGCGTGGTGGTCACGGCCGACCGTGAACTGCGCCGCAGGGTCGCGGAGTCGGGCGCCGAGTGCGTGGGCCCACGGACCGTACGCCCTTGAAGCCGCCCTCCCTGTCCCGCACGGCATCGGCGGCGCGCCAAGTAGGCCAGTTTTCGGTGCTCCGGCCCCGGCTCCCCGGGCCTACAGTTCTTGGCCAGAGGGGCACTAGTCCGTGCCCCGGCCCCCAGTCCCCGGGCTCGCGTCGAGATCAGGACCCAGGCGACCGGGGCGACGCTCCGCGGCGAACGCGGCCCCGGCCCACGCGTCCTCAGCCCGGCCCGGGGCAACTCCCGCGCCCCCGGGTCATGAGGACGGCGACGCGAGGGGGACGGAGAAGCCCTGCCCCCCGCGCCCGATCGGCCGCCGCTGCTTCGAGCGACTCAGCGGCGGCCGTGAGCTGTGGTGGCCCGGCCCCGGCCTCAGGCCCCTGCCTCAAAGCCCGGCGGAGTCCGACGGGGGAGGCTCGGGCAGTCGCAGCCCGTGGTGGACGATGGCGTGGGAGAGGTCGGTCAGGTCGCTGTCGCGGGCATGGGCATGGGAGCGCAGCAGGGCCAGCGCCTGGCCGGTGGTGAGGGCGTGGCGGTGGCTGATCATGCCGGTGGCCTGGTGGACGACGGCATCGACGGGCAGGAGCCAGGCGTCGGCGGCGTCGTCCTCGCCGGGGGCGGGCACGGCCAGGAGCAGCAGCTCGGCGGCGCGTACGTAAGTGCGGCCGATGTCCAGGTCCGCTTCGGGCAGCATCCCCGGCCGGTCGCGGTAGAGGCACAGCGCGAGCCCCGGCTGGGGCAGGGTGTGGCCGGCGGGGACCGCGGGGAGCGCGAAGACGGCCCGGATGCCGTGGGCGCGGCCCTCCGCGGCGTAGACGGGCCAGGCTCCGGCGACGTCCGCGTCGTCGAGGTCGGGGGCGAGGACCGGCACGAGGCGGCTCAGGGCCTGGACACAGGGTCCTTCACCGAGGTTCACCTGGAGGGCTTCCCCCCGGGCGGCCAGCGGGCCCTCGGCGGCCAGGGAGACGCGCTGCGCCAGCGCGGCGTCCGCCGCCAGCGTCAGACCCACCGAACAGGCCCGGCTCAGCTCTGTCCGGCACGCGCGCGCGAGGCTGCCGGCCGGGTCGGGGCGGTCGAGATGGAGGGCGGCGAGTTCGACGGCTGCCGCCCGGGCGGCGGTCATGGGGACAGGAAGACGGGTGCGGCACGAGAGCACGCACCAATGAGTGTGCGCATGGTGTGCTTCCGATCTTTGGCACTCAACCGCCGATGCTGCCCTTGATCGGAAGCCAATGTCAGGGTTGCCGTGCGAGACAGAACCGTCTGTGCGAGTACGGGCAGTTGCTTCCACCCTACGCTCCTGACACCGCCCCGCAATGGCAGATGCCCGCGATGAAATCAGGCGTCATAGACTGGGTAGGCCATTTCCCAGGCGAATTCGGCCAGGCAGGAGGTGACGGGCCGTGGTCTCCAAGGGCGACCTCGCCGCCGTGCTGGCGAGCCTGCGCCCGGCGCCCGACAGCGTCGGCCCGGTCGGCGCGGACGCGGCCCGGTGCGCCCGTGCGCTCGGGGTCGACGGCGTGGCCGTGTCCGTCACGGTCGCCGGCGGCCTCAATGAGCTGCTGTGGTCCACCCCGGGTGTCAGCACCCGGCTGGAGGACCTGCAGTTCACCCTGGGGCAGGGCCCGGGCCCGGAGGTCGCCGTTTCGGCCACGGCCGTCTCGGTGCCCGACCTGGCGGCCGAGCCCGTCGACCGGTGGCCGACCCTGCTGCCCGAGGCGCTCGCGCTGGGGATCGGGGCCGTGTTCTGTCTGCCGCTGCTGGTCGGCACGGCCTGTCTGGGCACCATGACCCTGCAGCGGGCGAGGCCCGGCCCGCTGGAGGAGCTGTCCCTGGCCGACGCGTGGATCGTCACGCGCGCGCTGACCGCCGCGCTCGTGCGGGACGGTGGACAGTGGGAGGCCTTCGCCGCCGCGGAGGACGGGTCGCACTTCTACCGTGCCGCCGTGCACCAGGCCACCGGGATGATCAGTGTGCAGGCCGGCGTCTCCCTGGCCGAGTCGCTGATCCGGCTGCGGGCCCACGCCTTCCGCCATGGAAGGCCGTTGATCGAGGTCGCAGAGGACGTGGTAGCCCGTCGGGTGCATTTTCGCCATGATGATGGAGACGAGCCGGGCGCTTCTGGCCGGCGGAGGGACTGAAGGGCATGACTCGAGAAGAACGCCTGCTGGCGGCCGTCATCGACGCGGTCGACACGCTCGTCGACGATTTCGACCTGATCGACTTCCTGCACACGCTCTGCGATCGCTGCACGGAGTTGCTCGACGTGTCGGCGGTGGGCGTCATGCTCGAGGATCCCGGCGGCAGACTGCAGCTGATCGCCGCCTCCGACGAGCACACCCGCCTGCTGGAGCTCTTCGCACTCCAGCACGACCAGGGCCCGTGCGTGGAGACCCACAAGAGCGGCACCGTGCGGCTGAACATCGACCTGACCTCGCCGGTGGCCACCAGCGCCTTCCCGGTCTTCGCGGCCCGCGCCCGCCAGGCCGGTTTCCTCGTCACCCACGCGCTGCCGATTCGCCTGCGCGAAGAGGTCATCGGCGCGCTGAACCTCTTCGACACCCGCTCGCAGGACCTCTCCCCCGCCGACGCGCGGGTCGCGCAGGCGCTGGCGGACGTGGCGACCATCGCCATCCTGCAGCACCGCACCCTCACCCACGCCAACCAGCAGCGCGCCCAGATGCACGCGGCCCTGATCAGCCGCGTCGTCATCGAGCAGGCCAAAGGCATACTCGCCGAACGCTGGAGCACCGGCGTCGACGACGCCTTCGACGCGCTGCGCCGCCACGCCCGCGCCCACCAGCTGGGTCTGACCTGGCTGTGCCGCCAGATCATCGACGGACACCTCGACACCGACGCCATAGCACGCCCCTGACCACCCACCGCCCCTCAGCCACCCCTTCCCGCGACCTCTCGTTGGGACACCCCATGGATGACGACCACGCCGCCGCCTGGCTACGGATCGGCGCCTCCGAGGGCGGCATCAGCCTCGCCTCGGCCTGCCGGGCCTGCGCCTCGGACCTGGAGGCCGACTGCCTCGGCGTGACCCTGGTCGTCTCCGGTGAACTGCGCCTCCTTGGCCACGCCACCGACGAGCGCGCCCGGCGCCTGGAGGACGCCCAGCTCACCACCGGGGAGGGGCCCTGCACCGACGCCTTCGTGCAGCACACCCTGGTGGAGGAGGCGGACCTGGACCAGGCGTTCGCCCGGTGGCCCGCCTTCACCCAGGCCGCCGCCGAGCAGCTGATGCGCTCCGTGGCAGCTCTCCCCCTGGCCACCGGCCAGCTGCGCATCGGCGCCATGGACCTCTACCGCACGACGCCCGGCCTCCTCACCGACCGGCAGAAGTCCCTGGGCCGCGCCTACGCCCGCATCCTGGCCCTGCTGGCCCTCGACGAGCACCCCCACCTGCTCACCGCCGAGCACCGCCCGCCACGGGCCGGTCCGCAGGGCTACCCGCCCAGCGTCCACATGGCCGCCGGCATCCTCGCCGAGACGTACCAGCTTCCCCCGGACGACGCCCTGGCCCGTATGCGCGCCCACGCCTTCCGCCACAACCAGCCCCTCCACCAGACCGCCGACCACGTCCTGACCCACCACACCCTCGACTGACGCGCGTACGCCCTTCGGGGCCGTCACCGCCCCCGGTGGTCCACCCGTACGTACACCACCGCCCCGTCCACCCACAGCACCGGCTCGTATCCCACCGCCAGGGCACGCCGCAGGGACGGGACGCGGGCCGGGGCGTACGGCAGGCCCCGGGAGTCGTCGACCACCAGGGCCGGCGGGTGGGCCCGCCACTCCTCGCGGAAGGCGGGCCAGGCGCCGTCGACCGCGTACTTCTCCCCCACCTGGGGGCCGTTGCGGCCGCCGCTGTAGTTGGTGAGCAGCCCGGCCGTGAGGAAGCGGCTGGCGGGGGCGCGGTCGGCCAGCCAGTACGCCTCCGGGTGTATCCCCCAGAACAGCACCTTCGCGTCGGGCGCGGTGTGTGCCCTGACGGTCTCCGCGAGGCGTGTGGCGTGCGCCAGTTCGGGGCGTGGCGCGAGGAGGCCCCAGGCCAGGAACAGCGTGGACGCGCACCCCGAGGCGATGACCGCGCGGACCGTCCGTTCACGTGGCAGGATCTGTAGCGCCGCC
Source organism: Streptomyces sp. NPDC003379 (assembly GCF_053589195.1). NCBI lineage: Bacteria > Bacillati > Actinomycetota > Actinomycetes > Kitasatosporales > Streptomycetaceae > Streptomyces > Streptomyces sp. NPDC003379. The sequence goes on from NZ_JBSFRK010000001.1 coordinate 231,891, forward strand.
GTGCCCAACAGGGCCAGTGGCGGCATGAGTTGCAGGTAGTAGTGCCCGAAGAAGTGGAAGCCGAGGAGCACCGCGGCCACCGATGAGGCGAGCCACAGCCACAGCTCGCCCGCCCCGGTACGGGCGACGCGCAGGACGCGTACGACCGGTGGGACGATGCCCGCGCAGGCCACCGCGAGGATCGCGGCGTTCACCAACCCCCGCCCCAGGACGTGAAGTTCGGAGCCCGTGAACGAGGCGTACGCGCCCGAGCCCGTCACCGTCCAGAACAGGAAGCCCCAGGGCGTCGTCAGGGCGGCCGCGGCCAGGACGGGAGCGGACAGCCCGGCGCCCAGGCGCAGGACGTCCCGGCGTGGGGCGCCGCCCCGCCACAGCAGCCACAGGACCGGCAGGAGCACCGCCCCGCCGGTCTGCTTGGCGAGGAACGCGCAGGCCACCGCGGTCCCCGCGGCGCCCCAGCGGCGGCGGTCCGCGCACCACATGGCGGCGGCCGTGCACGGCAGCAGGAAGATCTCGAAGGTGGCCGCCTGGGCGTCCTCCGGGTTGAGGCCGATCGAGATCAGGAGGTACAGGACGCCCGCCGTGCGCCCCGCGCCGTCCCCCCAGCGGCGCCGGGCCAGCGAGGCGAGCAGCACCGCCGTCAGAAGCTGCGCGGCGAGGGCGAGGATCTTCAGTGGCAGCAGCGAGGTGTCGCCGAAGAGCGCGAAGGACCCCGCGTAGAGCCAGGGGACGAGTGGTGGCTTGCGGTCGACGACCGTCTCGTAGAGTTCGCCGCCGTCGGCCAACATCCGTGCCTGCACGGCGAGATAACCCTCGTCGGGATTCCACAGCGGCCACCGGAAGGAGGGCAGGCGGGTCACGCACGCCAGGGCGGCGAAGAGCGGGAGCAGCCGCGTCCAGTAGGCGCCCCGGGGGTCGGGGACGTACTCCTCGCGCGGGCCCGGCACCCGTAGGTCGCGTACGGGGCGTAGTGAGGTGGGGGGCGCGGCGGGCATACGGTGCACGCTATCCGGCCCCGCAGTTCCCGACGGATCGGGACATACGGGGCCGGAGCCACATGCCTGCCGAATGGCGGGTGACTACCGTGCGCCGTCGGCGGGGAACCGCTTCCCGCGTAGGCCCAACTGGCTGTGCGAACGCCCGTACGCGAAGTAGACGACGAAGCCGAGCGCCATCCAGATGCCGAACCGCAGCCAGGTCTCGGCGGGCAGGTTCAGCATCAGCCACACCGAGGCCGCCACCGAGAGGATGGGCACCAGGGGCACCATCGGGGTGCGGAAGGCGCGGGGCAGGTCGGGGCGGGTGCGGCGCAGGATGATGACGCTCAGGGCGACGACGACGAAGGCGAAGAGCGTGCCGATGTTCACCAGTTCGGCGAGTTCGTTGAGGCTGGTGAAGCCCGCGAGTACCGCGATGAGCACACCGAGCAGGATGGTCGGCCGGTGCGGCGTCCGGTACTTCGGGTGGACGTGCGAGAAGAACCGGGGCAGCAGCCCGTCCCTGCTCATCGCGAAGAAGACGCGGGTCTGGCCGAGCAGCAGGATCATGCAGACGGTGGTGAGGCCGACGGCGGCGCCGAAACTGATGATGCCCGCGTAGGCGGGGTGCCCGGTGGACTTGAAGGCGTCGGCCAGTGGGGCGTCCACGGAGAGTTCGCTGTAGTGCTGCATGCCGGTGACGACGATCGACACGGCGACGTACAGGACCGTGCAGATGAGGAGGGAGCCGAGGATGCCGCGCGGCATGTCGCGCTGCGGCAGCTTGGTCTCCTCGGCGGCGGTGGCCACGATGTCGAAGCCGATGAACGCGAAGAAGACGACCGAGGCGGCCGTGAAGATGCCGAGGACGCCGAAGTTGGTGGGCGCGTACCCGAACATCAGCTGGATCAGCGGCGACTGGATGCTGTCGCCCGGGGGGACCTCCTGCGCCTTGGGGATGAACGGCTTGTAGTTGTCGGCCTTGATGAAGAAGGCGCCCGCGATGATGACGATCAGGACCACGGCCACCTTGATGGCCACGACGACCGTGGTCACGCGCGCGGAGAGCTTCATGCCGAGGACGAGGACGACCGTGAGGACGAGCACCAGGGCGAAGGCGAGGATGTCGAAGCCGAAGCCCTCGGCGGCATCGGGCCCGGTGAGCACCTCCGGCAGATGCCAGCCCACGTTGTCCATCAGCGAGCGGACATAGCCGGACCAGCCGACGGCGACCACGGCGGTGCCGAGGGCGAACTCCAGTACCAGGTCCCAGCCGATGATCCAGGCGGGCAGTTCACCCAGTGAGGCGTAGGAGAAGGTGTACGCCGATCCGGCCACCGGCACGGTCGAGGCGAACTCCGCGTAGCAGAGGGCGGCGAGCGCGCAGACGACGCCCGCGACGACGAAGGCGAGCGCGGTGGCGGGCCCCGCGGTCTCCTTGGCCACCTTTCCGGTCAGGACGAAGATGCCGGTGCCGATGATGACGCCGACGCCGAACACCGTGAGGTCGAGGGCGGAGAGCGACTTCTTGAGCGCGTGCTCCGGCTCCTCGGTGTCCTGGATGGACTGCTCGACGCTCTTTGTTCGGAACAGGGTACTTGTCACGGGTGAACCTCCACGCTTGTCGTCCCGTCGTCCCCGACATGATCGAGAGACCGAGTACCCCCAAGGCTCCGGCACGGGCCCATTCACGCGAATGGGCCGGTCCCACCACCCGTACAGGGTGTCGGGACCGGCCCATCGGCCGCGTACGTTGACGCTCAGTCGCGGGCGGGCTCCACGGCGTCCACCGCGGCGGCCGAGCGCTCGTACCGTCCGTCGAGCTTGGCGACCAGACCCGTCACCTGGCGGGCGATGTCCGGGGCGGTCAGGCCGATCTCCGCCATGATCTCCTTGCGGGAGGCGTGGTCGAGGAAGCGCGGCGGGATGCCGAAGTCGCGCAGCGGTACGTCCACGCCCGCGTCGCGCAGCGCCTGGGCGATGGCCGAACCGACGCCGCCCGCGCGGGAGTTGTCCTCGACGGTGACGACGACGCGGTGCCGCTCGGCGAGCGGCGCCATGGCCTCGTCGACCGGCTTGACCCAGCGCGGGTCGACGACGGTCGTGGTGATGCCCTGCTTGTCGAGCAGACCGGCGATCTCCAGGCACATGGGGGCGAGCGCGCCGACGGAGACCAGCAGCACGTCGGGCCTCTCGCCGCCCGCCTCGCGCAGCACGTCCATGCCGCCGACCTTGCCGACGGCCTTGACCGCCGGGCCGACCGCGCCCTTGGAGTAGCGCACGACGGTCGGCGCGTCGTCGACGTCGACGGCCTCGCGCAGCTGGAGGCGGACCTGGTCGGCGTCGCGCGGGGCGGCGATCCGCAGGGTCGGCACGCACTGGAGGATCGACATGTCCCACATGCCGTTGTGCGAGGCGCCGTCCGTGCCGGTGACGCCCGCCCGGTCCAGGACGAAGGTGACGCCGCACTTGTGCAGGGCCACGTCCATCAGGAGCTGGTCGAAGGCGCGGTTGAGGAACGTCGCGTACACCGCGAAGACGGGGTGCAGGCCGCCGGTGGCGAGGCCCGCCGCGGAGACGGCCGCGTGCTGCTCGGCGATGCCCACGTCGTAGACCCGGTCGGGGAACTCCTCGGCGAACTTCTTCAGGCCGACCGGCTGCAGCATGGCGGCCGTGATGGCGACGATGTCCTCGCGCTCCCGGCCGAGCTTGACCATCTCCTCGCCGAAGACGGACGTCCAGTCCATGCCGCCCGCGGCGATGGGCAGCCCGGTGTCGGGGTGGATCGGGCCGATGCCGTGGAAGTGGTCGGCCTCGTCCTCCTCGGCGGGCTGGTAGCCGCGGCCCTTCTCGGTGAGGCAGTGCACGATGACCGGGCCGCCGAAGCGCTTGGCGCGCTGCAGCGCGGACTCCAGGGCCTCGATGTCGTGGCCGTCGATCGGACCGACGTACTTCAGACCGAGGTCCTCGAACATGCCCTGCGGGGCGATGAAGTCCTTCAGGCCCTTCTTGGCGCCGTGCAGCGTCTCGTAGAGCGGCCTGCCGACGACCGGCGTGCGCTCCAGGAGGTCCTTGCCGCGGGCGAGGAACCGCTCGTAGCCGTCGGTCGTACGCAGCGTCGCGAGGTGGTTGGCGAGGCCACCGATCGTGGGGGCGTAGGAACGCTCGTTGTCGTTGACGACGATCACCAGCGGGCGGTCCTTGGCGGCCGCGATGTTGTTCAGCGCCTCCCAGGCCATGCCGCCGGTGAGCGCGCCGTCACCGATGACGGCGACGACGTGGTCGTCCTTGCCGCGCACCTCGTTCGCCTTGGCGAGGCCGTCGGCCCAGCCGAGGACCGTGGAGGCGTGGCTGTTCTCGATCACGTCGTGCTCGGACTCGGCGCGCGAGGGGTAGCCGGAGATGCCGCCCTTGGTGCGCAGCCTGCCGAAGTCCTGGCGGCCGGTGAGCAGCTTGTGCACATAGCTCTGGTGACCGGTGTCGAAGAGGACCTTGTCCTGCGGCGACTCGAAGACGCGGTGCAGGGCGATGGTGAGCTCGACCACGCCGAGGTTGGGGCCGAGATGGCCGCCGGTCTTGGAGACCGCCTCGACGAGGAAGCTGCGGATCTCTCCGGCCAGCTGGTTCAGCTCCTCGGGACTGAGCCGGTCCAGATCGCGCGGTCCCGTGATGCGGGTCAGCAGCGGCACCCGTGCCTCCTTGCAGTAGAGCTGAGATGTGCTGTTCGAGCGTTGCCGGGTCTGTCGAGTCTAATGTTCCGCAACGGGCACCCGCCTCCGGGAGGCACATTTTCCCGGACACACGGAAACCCCGCGCCCCTTAACAGGGACGCGGGGAAAGCCCGACAGGGGCGTGGGGAAAGCCCCGGCCGAGCGCTACGCCCGCCCCGCCGACTTCTGTGTACGCCGCGAAACAGAGTCGATGACCACCGCCGCGAGCAGCACCGCACCCGTGATCATGTACTGAATCTCACTCGCCATGCCCAGCAGGTTCAGCCCCTGCTGAATCGACTGGATCACGAGCATGCCGAGGAGCGCGGACCACACCTTGCCGCGCCCGCCGAAGAGGCTCGTCCCGCCGATGACGGCCGCCGCGATCACCATCATCAGCGTGTTGCCGCCGCCCAGGCTCTTCGTGGCGCCTCCGGAGAGGCTCGCCACGAACAGGCCGCCGAAGGCCGCCAGCATGCCGGAGATCGCGAAGACGGTGATCCGGACCCGGTCGACGTTGATGCCGGCCCGGCGTGCGGCCTCCGCGTTGCCGCCGACCGCGAAGACCTGGCGGCCGAAGGTGGTGCGCCGCGCCACGAAGTCCGCGATCACCAGGACGGCGAGGAAGAGCACCAGGGCCAGCGGCAGGCCGCGGGCTCCGACCGGCTCGTTCAGGACGTACGCGGCGCCGCCCGCGAGGACGGCGACGACGACCGTGCGCAGCACGATCTCGCTGACGGGGCGCGAGGGCAGCTCGGCCGCCTTGCGGCGCCTGCTGTCGAGCAGCAGGGACGCGGCGTACGCGATGATCGCGACGGCGGCGAGACCGTAGGCCGCGCCCTTCTCCGCGAAGAAGTGCCCGGTGAGGTCCTCGACGACGCTGCCCTCGGGAGTGTTGATGCTCCCCTCGCCGCCCATCAGCCAGATCTGCAGACCGCTCCAGCCGAGGAAGCCCGCGAGGGTGACCACGAAGGCGGGCACGCCGATCTTGGCGAAGAAGAACCCGTGGACGGCGCCGATGACCAGGCCGGCCAGGATGGCGAGGACGACGGCGAGCCAGTCGTTCAGGCCGTGGGTGACGCTGAGCACGGCCCAGACCGCCGCGCCCATGCCCGCCACCGAACCGACCGAGAGGTCGATCTCGCCGAGCAGCAGGACGAAGACGATGCCGACGGCCATGATGCCGAGGCCGGAGGTGAAGACCGCGATGTTCGCGAGGCTGCTCGCGTCCAGGAAGTGGTCGTTCTTCAGCTGGAAGACGACCGCGATGACGATCAGGCCGATGACGACGGGCAGCGAGCCCAGCTCACCGCCGCGCATCTTGCGCTTGAACTCGGTCCAGTAGCCGGCCAGGCCCTCCTCGCGGACGAGCAGGCGCGGGTCGACGGCGGGGGCGGGCGCGGCGGAGGCCGGGGCGCCGGAGGAGGGCGCGGAGGACGCGGCGTTCCGGGGGGTCTTGGGGGTCTTGGCGAGGTCGCTCACTTCGCTCCCTCCTTCGGTGCCGTGGCCGTACGCGCCTTGCGGCGGGTCACGGCGTTGTCCGTGGCGCCGGTGATCGCGGCGATGATCTCTTCGTTGGTGGTGTCGGCGACGGGGAAGATGCCGTTGTTGCGGCCGAGCCGCAGCACCGCGACCTTGTCCGCGACGGCCTTGACGTCGGCCATGTTGTGGCTGATGAGGATCACGCCGTGGCCGCGCTCGCGCAGCCGCTCCACCAGGTCGAGGACCTGTGCGGTCTGCTCGACGCCGAGGGCCGCGGTGGGCTCGTCGAGGATGACGACCTTGGGGTCGCCGACCAGCGCGCGGGCGATGGCGACGACCTGGCGCTGACCGCCGGAGAGCGCCGCGACCGGGATGCGGACGCTGGGTATGCGGATGGAGAGGGTGTCCAGGAGCTCCCTGGCCCGCTTCTCCATCTTGATCTCGTCGAGGACGGAGGCGCTCTTCAGCTCGCTGCCGAGGAAGAGGTTGGCGACGACGTCGAGGTTGTCGCAGAGGGCGAGGTCCTGGTAGACGGTGGCCACGCCGAGGTTCTGGGCGTCGTGCGGCCGGCCGATGCGGACCGGGCGGCCCTCCCACTCGATGGTGCCGTCGTCGATCGGGTGGACGCCCGAGATGGTCTTGACGAGGGTGGACTTGCCGGCGCCGTTGTCGCCGACCAGGGCGACCACCTCACCGGTGTGGATTTCGAGGTCTACGTCCGTGAGCGCCTGGACGGCGCCGAACCGCTTGGAGACCCCGCGCAACGCCAGCACGGGCGTAGCGGACACGTGAATCATCTCCTTCGCCGCCTGACCGGCGGGGATGGTGGTGCAGCAAGGGCAGGGCCGGTGCCCGCCCCCCCCGTTTGCGGGGCGGATGAACGGGGCGGGCGCCGGACCGGTACGGGAAGCGGGGGTTACTTGATGCCCGCGGCGTCGCACGCCTTCTTGTACTGGGCGGTGCAGATCTCGCTGACCTTGTAGACCTTGTCCTTGACGATCGTGTCGGCGACCTCGTTCTTGGTGATCGCCTGCGCGTCGTACAGCTTCGCCGGGATGTCCTTGAAGTCGCCGCTGAGCGAGTCGACCTTGCGGTCGGTGATCGCGTCGATGGCCTTGTCCTGGAGCAGCGCCACGGCGATCTCGGCGGTGGTCTCGGCCTCCGGCTTGATCTCCTTGTAGATCGTGTAGTCCTGGTCGCCGTTCAGCAGGCGCTGTACGCCCGCGAGTTCGGCGTCCTGGCCACCGACCGGGACCTTGATGCCGCGCTGCTTGAGGGCGGTGATCACGCCGCCCGCCATGCCGTCGTTGGCGGCGTAGACGCCCTGGATGCCGTCCTTGCCGAGCTTGTCGATCGCGGAGGACATCTTGCGGTTCGCCTCGTCCGGCGACCAGTCCGGGATGTCCTGCTCGTACGCGATCTTCTTGACCTTCTTGTCGAGCACCGAGTGGGCGCCCTTCTTGAAGAAGGGGGCGTTCGGGTCGGTCGGCGAGCCGTTGATCATGACGACGTTGGCGTCCTTGGCCTTGGAGCCGAGCGCCTTGACCATGGCCCCGCCCTGGAGGCGGCCGATCTTCTCGTTGTCGTAACTGACGTAGGCGGCGAGCGGGCCCTCGGCGAGGCGGTCGTACGCGACGACCTTCACGCCCTCCTTGTCGGCCCGCTGCACCCAGGACTTGGTGGACTTGTAGTCGACCGCGTCCAGAATGATCACCTTGACGCCCTGGGTGATGAGGGCGTCGAACTGCTTCTTCTGGTTCTCGATGTCCTGAGCGGCGTTGTTGTACTTGACCTTGCAGTCCGAGCAGAGTTCCTTGATCTTCGCCTCCATGATGGGGCGGTCGAAGGTCTCGTACCGGGTGGTCTTGTTCTCGGGGAGCAGCAGACCGATGGTCTTGGTGTCGCCGCCGCTGCCCTTGTCGTCGCCGTCTCCGGCCTTGCCGCACGCGGTCATGGCCAGTGCCATCGAAACCGCGGCCGTGCCTATGACGACGCGACGCGTCATTGCGTTCATGGTGGGGTGCCTCCCTGACGAGGCCGCGTCGTTGCGGCCGAGGTGGCTCGAAGTCAACTCGGCCGCCACACCAGCGTCAAGGAGTAAACCCTTAACGAGATGACAACGGTGCCATGCGTTATCTAAGTGAAAGCAGGTGTGCCCGCGGGCAGCGTTCCGTCCAAAAGGGTTGAATCGCCCATCTCGCTGAGTGCGAGGGCCAGCGCGCCGAGCACCTCGGCGCGGCCGCCAAGTGCCCCCGGAAGCACGGTCAGTTGACGCGCCGCGCTCGGGATCGCGTACCGCCCGACGGACTCCCGGATGGGGCCGAGCACCAGCTCACCGGCCTCCGCGAGGTCCCCGCCGAGGACGACCCGGGAGGGGTTGAGGAGGTTGCAGAGATTCGCGACGCCGCTGCCGATGTGCCGCCCGACGTCGGCGATCACGCGCCGGCACCCCGGGTCGCCGTCCCGCGCGAGGCCCACCACGCGCTCCATGGTGAGGTCCGTGCCGTGGCTGGACTGGAGCAGCGGCAGGACATAACGGGCGGCGGTGAAGGTCTCCAGGCAGCCGCGGTTGCCGCAGCGGCAGACCGGCCCCGACTCGTCGAGGGTGATGTGGCCGATCTCCCCCGCCGTGCCGCCGGGCCCCCGGTAGATCCGCCCGCTGATCACGAGCCCCGCGCCGACACCGCTCGCGACCTTGATGTACGCCAGGTCCTTGACCCCGCGGCCGCTCCCCCAGACCAGCTCGCCGAGCGCGCCGAGGTTGGCGTCGTTGTCCACGTGCACCGGCACGCCGAGGCGGGCGCCCAGCTCCTCGGCGGGCTTGGTGCCGGTCCAGCCCGGCAGGATCGAGGTCGAGCCGAGCGTCCCGGACTCCACGTCGATGGGCCCCGGCACGCCGAGCCCCACGCCGGCGATCTTCGCGCGGTCCACACCGGTGCCCGCGAGCAGCCTGCTGACCAGCTGCTCGGCCCGGTCGAAGCCCTGCGCGGCGGACGCGTCCACGTCCAGCGGCTCGGCCTCCTCGGCAAGCACCTGGTGGGCGAGGTTGCCGACCGCCACGCGCAGATGCGTATGTCCGAAATCGACGCCGATGACGATGCCCGCGTCGCCGCTGAGCGAGACGCTGCGGGCCCGCCTGCCGCCCGCCGAGGTGGGCGTCACCTCGACCGTTCCGCCGTCCTTGAGCTCCCGCACGATGTTGGAGACCGTCGCGGCCGACAGGCCCGTCGTCCTTGCGATCTCCGCCTGCGTGAGCGACCCGGCGAGCCGTACGGCGCGTACGACCCGCTCCAGATTGGCCCGGTGCAGAGAGGACTGCGACCCCGGAGTCTCCATTGACTCTTCCACCTTTGCCGTATGACGTACGGCACAGGGCCGCCCGTACAAGTTGTGAACTCCAAGCTCCGTTGAAGGGGTTGGCGCAGTCAAGTCCTTGACGGAAATAGACGTCACCGGAAACAGCGGAAAAGGCCGGGCCCGGCGGAAGGCGCCTCCCGCCGGGCCCGGTACTGTACGCCGCTACTTCACCGACCCCGCCGTGAGCCCCGACACCACATGCCGCTCGATGAAGGCGAACAGCACGATGACCGGCACGATGGCGACCACGGACGCGGCGAAGAGGTAGTTCCACTGGACCGTGTAGTTGCCGATGAAGTTGTTGATGCCCACCGTCAGCGGCTGCTTGTCCGGCTCGGTGGTGAGGGTCAGGCCCATCACGAACTCGTTCCAGGACGTGATGAAGGTGAAGATCACGGCCGTGACCACGCCCGGCAGCGCCAGCGGCAGCGTCACCCTGATCATGGCGCCGAAGCGGCTGGTGCCGTCCACCATGGCGGCCTCCTCCAGCTCCGGGGGGATCGAGCTGATGTACGCCGTCAGGATCCACACGGCGAAGGCGAGGTTGAACGCCGCGTTGGTGAGGATCAGCGTCCAGACCGAGTTGAGCATGTCCAGCTGGTGGAACTCGCGGTAGAGGCCGACCAGGAGCGCCGTGGGCTGGAACATCTGGGTGACCAGGACCAGGAGCAGGAAGAGCTTGCGGCCCCGGTAGCGCATGCGTGCCGTGTAGTACGCGGCGGGCAGCGAGACGAGCAGGACCAGCAGCGTGGCGCCGCCCGCCACCAGCAGGGTGACCTGGAGGTTCTGTCCTAGCTCGGACTCCTTCCAGACGTCGATGAAGTTGGCCCACTCCAGGTTCTGGGGCAGGTACGTGCGGTCCCGCAGCTCCTCCTTGGGCCGCAGCGCGGTGACGATCATCTCCAGGTACGGCGCGAGGAAGACCGCCGCCAGGAGCCAGGCGCAGGCCGTGATGACCAGGGTGCGGGGCCGGAAGGCGCGCTTGGGTGTGCGGCCCTTCTCGGGCGCGGGGCGGGTCGCCGTCGCGGTGGCCATCAGTCCTCCTCGTTCCACCGGCTGACCTTCAGGAAGATCAGCACGAGCACCACGACCATCAGGAAGTTGACGACCGACATGGCCGCGGACTCACCGATGTCGGTCTCCTTCAGCTTGTACATGAACACCATCGACGTGGAGGTGTCGTAGCCCGGACCGCCCTGGGTCATGGCCCAGATGATCGGGAAGGAGTTGAAGACGTTGATGAGGTTGATGACCACGCCGACGAGGAAGGCGGGCCGCAGCATCGGGAGCGTGATGTGGCGGTACGTCTGCCAGGGCCCGGCCCCGTCGATCCGCGACGCCTCGTAGACGTCCCGCGGGATCGTCTGGAGGCCGGCGAGGAGCGTGTACGTGGTGAAGGGCAGGGAGACGAAGACGGCGACGGCCATCATCCAGGGCCAGGCGGTCTCCGGCTTGCCGAGCCAGTCCCTGGAGCTGTCGATGAGGCCGAGGTCCAGCATCACGGTGTTGAGGACGCCCGCGGTCTGGTTGAGCATCCACTTGAAGCCGATGGCGGTCATCAGGACGGAGGCAGCCCAGGGGGCGATGAGCGCCCAGCGGGTGATGCGGCGGCCCGGGAACTTCTGGTTGAAGAGCTGGGCGAGGGCCAGCGACAGCAGCATCGTGACGGTGACGACGACGACCGTCCAGATGACGGTCCAGGTCAGGACGGCCCCGAAGTCGCTCTCCTCGAAGAGCTTCTTGAACTTGTCGGTCCCGGCGCTGCCGCGCACCTTGCCGGAGATGGAGATGTTGAGGAACGAGGTGCGGATCAGCTCGATGACGGGCCAGACGACCACGGCGAGGATCAGCAGGATGACGGGCGCTATCCAGGGCAGCGGGCCGAGCCGGGCGATGCCGCTGCGGCGGCTCACCGGCCTGGCCGCGCGCCCGCCCCGTCCCCGGCCTGAGTCGGCCGGGGACGGAGGGGCCTTCAGTGACACAAGGTCTCCTTGCGAACCGGGTGGACTGTGCGAACCAGTTGGACGAGGGGTGGGCTACTTGGCGTCGGCGGCCGCCGACTCCGCCTTCTTCTGGAGGTCGCCGAGGACCTGCTTCGGGTCGTCGACGACGGCCTTGCCGCCGGTCTTCTTGATCTCGGCGGAGACGAGGTCCCAGGAGGTGTCGCCCAGCGGGTAGAACCTGGCGTTCGGCAGCACCTCGAAGAACGGCTCCAGGTCCTTGTGCTTGCCGTTGCTCTGCATGGTCTTCAGGGCGTCCTGGGTGACCGGCATCAGGTTGTACATCTCGTCGAACGCCAGCATCTTCTTGGAGTACGTGAAGTCCAGGAACTTCTTCACGCCCTCCTTCTCCGCGCCGCCGTCCTTGAACGCCATCATCCAGTCGGCCACGCCGAGGGTGCTCTCCAGCGGCCCCTCCTTGCCGGGGATGGGCACGACTCCGTAGTCGACGTTGCCCTCCTTGGCCATCTGGATGAGGCTGGGGTGGCCGTTGAGCATGCCGACCTTGCCGGCCGCGAAGTCGGCGAAGGCCGTCTTGCGGTCGGTGGACGCGGGGTTGGCGTAGGTGAGGCCGGGCTTGACCAGCTTGGCCTTGAGCCACTCGAAGGTCTCGACGTTCTGGGCGCTGTCGACGGTGTACTTGCCGTCCGCGTCGGTGTAGCCGCCGCCGTTGCCCAGCTCCCACATCATCGTCTCGCCCTGGGTCTCCTCGGGGCCGAGCGGCAGGGCGTACGGGGTCTCTGCGGCCTTCTTGTCCTTGATCTTCTTCGCGGCGGCGGCGAGTTCGTCCCAGGTCTTCGGCGGGGTCTTCACGCCGGCCTTCTTGAAGACGTCCTTGTTGTAGAACATCACGCGGCTGGAGGAGACCCACGGTATGCCGTACTGGGTGCCGTCGACCTCACCGGCCTTGGCGAAGGTGGGAATGAGGTTCTCGCGGGTCTTGGCGGACATCACCTCGTCCGCCTTGTAGAGGAGGTCGTCGGCGACCTTGTCGGCGTAGCCGCCGGTCTGCAGCAGATCGGGCTCGTCGCCCGCCTGGATCATGTTCTTCACGGACTTGTCGATCTCGTTCCAGTTGATGACCTGGACATCGACCTTGTAGCCCTTGTTGGCCTTCTCGAATTCCTTCTTGACCTGGTTCCAGTACACCTTGGAGGCGTTGGAGGCCTTGTCGCCGTAGTCGGCGGCGACGAGTTTGATCGTCTTGCTGTCGCCGCTGTCGCTGTCCCCGCCGCAGGCGGTGAGTCCCAGCGCCATGCAGAGCGTTGCCGCACCGGTGGCGACCATTCGATTCCTCATGCTGTTCAACCCTTCGACATCGGTGTCGACTTGAGCGCGTACAGTCGCACCCCCGCGGCGCCGTGGCGCCGACACTACTCACGGCCCGATTCGCCTCGACAGGCCTAGACCACTTTCGTGGCCAAGCTGAAATCACCTGCTCCGGCAGGTCACTTGAGGGCCCCGGTGGTCAGACCGGCCTGTACCTGTCGCTGGAAGACCGCGTAGACGACGAGCACCGGGACCATGGCGATCGTCAGGCCCGCGAAGAGCGCTCCCCAGTCGCCGCGGTAGCCCTGGGAGACCGCCAGCGAGGCGAGTCCCTGGGGCAGCACGTAGCTCTTCTCCTCCTCGTTGTTGAGCAGCAGCGGAAGCAGGTACTGGTTCCACTGGCCGAGGAAGTTGAAGATGCCGATGCTGACCAGGCCCGGCTTGGCCATCGGCAGCATGATCTGGAAGAAGGTGCGGGTGTGCGAGGCCCCGTCGACCATCGCCGCCTCCTGCACACCGGTCGGCAGCGTACGGAAGAAGGAGGTCAGGAAGAAGGTGGTGAACGGCAGCGAGTAAGCGATGTACGCGATCATCAGACCCGGCCGGGTGTCGAGGAGCCCGAAGTTCTCCATCACGGCGAAGAGCGGGACGAGCGCGAGGATGACCGGGAACATCATGCCGCCCGCGAAGAGCATGAAGATCAGGCGGTTGCCGGGGAAGGTGAAGCGGGCGATGACGTACGCCGCCATCGAGCCGAGCAGCATCGTGCCGGTCAGTGAACCGGCCAGGATGATCAGCGAGTTGAGCGTGTACTGCCCGATGTTGGCCTTGTTCCACGCGTTGGTGAAGTTCTCCCAGTGGAAGGAGGCCGGCCAGCCCATCGGATCGCTGAGGATCTCGGCCGAGGGACGGAACGCGGTGAGCGCGACCCAGATCAGCGGCCCGGCGGCGAGGACGACCCACAGGACGAGGAAGGCGTGCGAGAAGACGTTGAGGGTGGTGCCGCCCGTCTCCTTCTCGCGGCGGGGGGCCTCGGTGGTCTCGGGGCGGGGCGCGGCGGCGGCGGTCGTGGTCATGATGCAGTGGCTCCCGCGGTCTTTAGTATTCGATCCGGTCGCGATTCCCGACCCGCATGACGATCAGGGAGAACGCCATGCTCAGGACGAGGAGGACGACGCCGATGGACGTGGCGTAGCCGTACTGGCCGTCACGGAAGCGTTCGTAGAGGAAGACCGGGGTGACCTTCAGGACGTGCGGGGGCACCATCACCAGGCAGATCGCGAAGGTGTCGAGCGCCTGGATGCCCATGTAGATCCAGCCGGTGCGCACGGTGTCCCGGATCAGCGGCAGCGTGACGCCGAAGAACGTACGGGCGCGGCCCGCGCCGTCCAGGAGCGCCGCTTCGTAGATGTCCTTGGGGATCGCCCCCATCGCGGCGGAGAACAGTACGACGTAGAAGCCGATGAAGCTCCAGCTGATCACGGTGAGCAGCGAGAGGAGCCCGAGCGTCTGATCACCGCCGAGCCAGGCCGGCCCGTCGACGCCGACCTTGTCAAGGCCGCCGTTGATGAGCCCGCTGTTGGTGTTGAGGACGCGCCCCCACACCACGGCGATGATGGCGACGGACAGCACCTGCGGGAAGAAGTAGACGACCTTGTAGAACGATGATCCGGCGACGCCCGCGATGGCCTGACCCCTGCGGTGCCGGCCGCCCGCGGTGATCATGTAGGCGAAGAACATGCCGAGTACGAGGGTGCAGACGGGGGCGATGACGAGCAGGAGGGTGCTGACCTTGAGGGAGTCCCAGAAGCGGTCGTCGTTCCACATCTTCTGGTAGTTGTCGAACCCGATGAAGTTCGCGACGGGCCCGCCGGACCAGTCGGTGAACGAGTAGTAGATCGCCTGGAGGAAGGGCGAGATGACGAACAGCGCGTAGAAGGCGAGCGGCACGGCCAGGAAGCCCACGATGAAGCGGTACTTGTCGAGCGCGCGGTAGCGCCGGTCGTAGCGGACCCGCATCGGGGTGAACCTGGGTGGCGTGAACATCGCGAGGCAGAGCAGCAGCCCGTTGGCCGGACCGGGCGGAGCGGTGCGCTCCGCCACCTGCTCCTTCGAGTCCGTCGACTTCGTCGAGGGTGGAGGGCCATCCACCGGGGTGTCGGTCTTCACGTCGCCGCTCAGGCCTTCTTGACCTTGCTGATGTCGGGGTCCTTCAGGATCCGCTCGCCGGCCTTCTGCATGGTGTCCATCGCCTGCTTGGGTCCGATCTGGCCCTGCATGAACTTGTGGATCATGTTGTTGAAGTCCTCGCGGAACAGCTCGTTGTACCAGTCCATGAACTGCGGGATGACGATGTTGTCACCGGCCGCCTTGATCGCCGCCTGCGCGCTGGCCGTGCCCGACGGCAGGTCCTCACCGTCGATGGCACCCTTGACGACGGGCATCGAGCCGACCTCCTTGAAGAGGTTGAGGGCGGCTTCCTTGCTGTACATCATCCGCAGCCACTCCAGGCCGCCCTGCCGGTTCCTCGCCTTGGCGGGGACGATGAAGGGCTCACCGGCCGGGGCGTAGAGCGTGCCGAAGGGCATCTTGTCGCCGGAGTCGAGGGACGGGGTGGCGCCCACCGTCATCCGGAAGTCCTTGGGCGTGGTGTCCTTCGCCTCGTTCTCCACCCAGGTGCCGTTGGGTACGAAGAGACACTTGCCCTCCTTCGTCCAGGCGGTCTGCATCTCGGTGTGCGCCTCGGTGCCGTCGAAGCCGGTCAGCACGTACTTCTTGGCGACCAGCTCCTCCCAGGCCTCGAAGACGTCCTTGACGGCGTCGTGCTGCCAGGCGCCCGGCTCCAGGTAGTCCATCGCCTCGGTGACGTCGCGGCCGCCGCGCTGGGCGAACATCGCGTACATGCTGAAGAACATGTAGCGCGGGTGGCCGCCCGGATAGCTCCATCCGTGGATGCCCTTGGCCTTGGCCTTCTTGCAGACCGCGAGCATCTCGTCCCAGGTCTTCGGGTACGCGGAGTCGAGACCGTCCTCCAGCAGCTTCTTGGAGTACCAGTTCCCGTACACCGTCAGGGTGATGTTGAGCTGGTAGCACTCCTCGCCCCCGAAGCGGCCCATCTGCTCGACGACCGGCACCAGGGTCTCGCGGACGGTGACGTCCGGGTCGTTCCAGGAGGGGGCGTCGAGCAGCTCGCCGAGGTCGGCGACCTGCTTGTTGTGCACGAGCTTGCCGATGTTCATCTGCTCGGCGCCGGAGTTGTTGACGACGTCCGCCGTGGGCTTGCCCCGGACGATCTTCGGCTGCACCTGGGTGGCGATCTTCTCGGTCGCCTTCTGGTCGGGCTCGGCCTTGGGGTACTTCTCGGCGTACATGTCGGTGACGAACTGGGCGTACTTGTCGCCGTAGCCGCCGTTGAAGATGTAGACGGTCAGCCCCGCGTCCGCCTTCACGCCGAGCGGGTTCTTCTTGGACTTCTCGCCCTTCTCGGCCTTGTTCTCCGAGCCGCCCCCGCTGGCACAGGAGCTGAGCACCCCGACGGCCGGCACCGCGAGCAGACCGGCGGCCGCCGCCCTCTTCATGACATCACGACGGTTGACGCTGGTGGATCCCATGCTCAAGTCCTCGCCTTCCAACAGGACTCAGGCGGTGAACCGGACCCTCCCCGGCACCGCGATGGTGTGAAGCTGGGGTCGTGCGGTGGTGCCGTAACTGCAGCGCGAATGCCGACAGGTATAGTCCACTTCCGCTCGACTGGGCAAGATCGAATACGGGTTTCCCCGGAGGTTTTCCGAGTTGAGACCTGCGAAGACCCCTGGTCAAAACCTCTCGCACATCGCCTCGCCGGCGCGTGGACTTTCGCGGCGGTTCGCATGGACTTTCCCTCGGGGGCGCGGCGGGTGGGCCTTCCGTGCGTCTGGGGCCCCGAGGTTGCACCTCGGGGCCGCCTGGCAGGGGTCACATTCTCAGGACGGGACCCCCTTCAGCATCGCGTTTCCTACGCCCGTCACGGGCGGGCGGCGTAGGGCCCGGCTCGGGTGGAGCCGGCGGTGTGGCCGATAAGCTCAAGGCATCGCTCCTTCCTTCATCGTCGGGGTGATGACCCGCCCTGGCCGTCGACCTTCCCGGGTTGCTCACGGCCAGGGCGGGAGTCAGTGTGCGCTCGGTGACACAGCCGCCCCATCGGCGGCACCGCTCTTGGACCGGATCGGCTTCTCGCAGAAGAAGCAGATTTCTCCGTCCTCCTTCGTGTCCCACAGGACGATCGCGGTGCAGTTCCGGCACTTGAGCAGTTCGCTCGGCGGGTCAGGTTCCTTCGACATCGCTTCCGCTTCCCATCTGGTTCGGGACAGGGGTGTCAGGGGAGTCGAGCCAGATCGTGTAGTTCTGGGCGCCGGTGGTCGTCATGCCGAACTGTTCGAAGCCAGGCCGGCCTTGTTGGTCCCACCATCGCCAGGCGGCTCCAAGCTCGTCCCACAGCCGCCGTGGCCCCGCCTGAGCGACCACATACTCGTCGACCCCGCTCGCGTGATCGACGGACGCCCAACTCGTCGTCCCGGTGGCCCCGAGCCAGAGGCGGTAGGAGCGTTCCTCGCCGTACTCGACACGACAGTAGAGATCCGGGACCTGCACTCCGATGGCGAACATATGGATCCAGTCACCCACGCCGTCAGGAGAGAGCCGAGTGGTCGACGTGACAGCCTCGGCAGACCACCTCTGACCTCCGAGGCGCTCCCGGACATCCGGAAACTTCTTGCGCTGTTGGCGCAGCCGCATGAATGCCGAGGAACTGATGAAGTTCCCCTGGGCAGTTCCGGTCTCATCGATCTGGAGCCGAACGACACCTTCGCCCCCATATCCGGGGCCCCAAGGGACGACGACGATCGCCCCTGGACGGGCCTGCCCGATCCACTGGGACGGGATGAAGCCGAGTGAACAGGATGCGAGGACCCGGTCGTAGGGGGCGCGCCCGCCATGGCCGACGGTCCCGTCTCCGTTGCAGATGGACGGGTGGTAGCCGCACTCATGCAGACGAGCGCGAGCCTCGTCGGTGATCGTGGGATCGACCTCGACCGCGGTGACGTTCCGGTCCCCGAGCCGATGACACAGGAGTCCGAGGTCCCACCCGTACCCGGGACCGATCACCAGCACCTTGTCACCCGCACCCACATCGAGCGCGGTGAGCATGCGGAAGACCATGGTCGGCATCGTGCTGGAGCAGGAAGCGACGCGCCCCTTGCCAGGACCTTCGTACGCCCCGTCATCCCATTGTGTGGTGATCGGGATGTCCGACCACACGGCCCGCCACCACGAGTCTGGATTCGCCGTTCGGATGAGTCGCCCGCTCTGCCGATTGCCGCCACCCGTGCCGGGCCAGATCCGGTCCGGGACGAACCTGTCCCGTGGCACAGCCCTGTACGAGGGCAACCAGTCCGACGTCAGGGCCCCCGACTCCATCAGTCGCGCGGCCAGACTGTCAGGAGTGGCCGTCTCCGTGGTTTCGTACGTCATTCACTTGCCGTCCGCCGGGCCCTGGCCGTCACTCGTGTTGCCGCCCTCGTCCGATCCGCCACCACCGTGCTTGTTCCCGGAGTCGCTGTCGTCCTGGGGGTTCCCGCCATCAGCCTGCAGCATCCACCATGCGGTCATCGAAGTGCCTCCTCGTCGACGTTGTCTTGCTCTGCGTAACCAGGAAACTGCGCACGCTCAAGATCCGTTCACACAGGACTTGCACAACCGGGCGCGGTCAACCCCGAGTTGACCAGGACGGCCACTCGGACATGGCAAAGTGAATCCATGGAGAGCACCCCCGCCCCCGGCGAGAACATCGCAGTCCTCCGTAAGGCCCGAGGCATGGGCCAGACCAAGCTGGCCCGCGAAACCGGCATCTCGCTGTCTTACTTGTCGAAGATCGAGACAGGGCTCCGACCGGCGACCCCTCCCATCGTCGCGGGCGTCGCCAAAGCGCTCCACGTCACCACGGCCCGCATCTACGGCCAGCCGTTCCTCGGCCCGTCCGAGCAGTCGGACCTCCTCAACGACCTACGCGGCGCTGTGCGGCGGCACACTCTTCCCAAGGAAGACACGCCCCCTCTCGACCGACTCGCCGCGGACCTCGACAAGGCGGCGCACCTCCGTGCAGACACCCGGTACCTCGAACTCCTGCGGATACTCCCCAGGCTCCTCGGCCAGGCCACGGCAACCGCCATGGACGCCTCGGGAGACGCGACCGCCTGGGGACAGGTGTCGGACCTCTACGGGTGCGCCTATGCCGTCGCGCACCGCCTGGCCCAGCCCGACCTCGCGGACATGATTGTTTCCCGGCAGGCCTGGGCGGCCCAGCAGACGTGGAATCCGGTCGCCGAGGCCGCGACCGCCTGGAACGAGGCAGGCACCTACCAATCCGCCGGTCAGTACGACGACGGGCTCGCCATCATCGAACGGGCCATCATCAAGTACGAGGCCGCAGGCGGTAACGGGGCCTCAATCGGAAACGGATCCACAGTCGGGGACGGGTCCGAAAGGGTCATAGCCCTTGGCTCCCTCCACCTGCGCGGAGTCGTCCTGGCGTCCCGCCACAAGGACGCCAACGCCACCAACGACCATCTGCGCCGGGCCAAGGAACTCGCGGCGCGGCTCCCTCGCGACACCGTCAAGCACAACCTGACCTTCGGGGAAGGAAACACCGCTCTCTACGAACTCGCCGCCCATATCGAACTCGGCCGGCTCGACAAGGCGACGGAGATGTCCGCCCCTCTCCTGCACGCGCCCCCTGTGGGGCTGAAGCCGAACAGGCTCGGCAGGCTGTACATCGACGCGGCACGGGCGAGCCTCGCCAGAAATGACCTCCAGGGAGCCGAAGAAGCCCTGAAGGAAGCTTTCCGGGTGGCCCCGCAGATGGCCGAAGTGCACCCGATGAGCAGGGAAGTGCTCCGGGTCCTCTTCATCCTCCATCAGCGAAGCCGCCCTGACCTCATCGCCATGGCCAAGCGCACAGGACTGGTGGGCTAGTCGCA
This sequence comes from Streptomyces sp. NPDC003379, assembly GCF_053589195.1. NCBI lineage: Bacteria > Bacillati > Actinomycetota > Actinomycetes > Kitasatosporales > Streptomycetaceae > Streptomyces > Streptomyces sp. NPDC003379. The sequence continues at coordinate 251,699 of NZ_JBSFRK010000001.1, forward strand.
CGACGAGGTCTGATTTCCGCGAGCGGGACGCGCCTTCGCTGATCATGCTGGTGCCATGACGATGTCAACGACTACAGACTCCGTGGCAGTCCTCACCGGTATGTACGCGGCTGAGGCCGAGTATCTGGCGGCCGGAGGGCCTGGCGAGGCCTCGTTCGACTTGCTCGCGCCCTTCTTCGCGTCCGATGTCGAGCTGCGTCAAGCGGATGCCCTGCCGTACGGAGGTACTTGGCGTGGGCACGAAGGGATGACGCGGTTCTTCCTCGCGATGGGGGAGGCCTGGGAGACGTTCGACATGGTGGAGCAGGAGTTCCTTGCCACCGGTGAGACCGCGGTCGTGCTCACTCAGGTCCGTGCTCGCGCCCGTGCGACGGGCCGTGAACTCAGTTTCCCGATCCTCCAGACGATCACGGTCAGGGACGGTCAGATCACCGAGGTCCGGCCGTTCTACTGGGACACCCAGGCCATCGTCGACGCCTGTGCGGGGCCTGCGGCGAGAGGCTGAGAGCTACAGCAGGCGTCGCTCGTCCCGCCATCAGGATCAGGTCCCGCAGAGCCTCCCCGCTCGGAGAGCTGCCAAGCCGTACGCACGTCCCGCCCGCCCCAGGAAGCCCGTCAACAGCCTTGACACCCTGCGGCACTTGACTCCCTACTAGACCTTGCGCAGCGATCGTGACAACGTTGTCCAACTCGCAAGGAGGGGCTCGGGGATGCCGTACACGGCACGCAGACCTCGTTACAGACACCACCGTCCGGGCACGCCCGGACCCCGCTCGGCCGTGGCCGTCGGCGCGCTGGCGCTGGCGCTGGCACTCGCCGTGGCCACACAGGGGGCCGCCGCCGCCAAGGCCGAGCAATCTCCCCGCTCAGACCGGGCGTTCGCTTCCTCGTTCGAGGACGGCGACGCCCAGCCGGACTGGCTGAACACCGTCGAGACCGGTCCCGGCGGCAAGAAGAAGGCCTCGGGCGTCAACGGCGAGTTCAGCTCCGGTCTGCCCGGCAGCGTGATGGACCACGTCACCGAGGTCCGGGCCAGCGGCGAGAACGCGGGCTCGGGCGAGGTCGCGGAGAACCTCGTCGACGGCGAGGCGACCAGCAAATGGCTGACGTTCGCGAAGGACGGCTGGGTCGAGTTCGACCTGGACGAGCCCGCCAAGGTCGTGACGTATGCGCTGACCTCGGCGAACGACCACGCCCCGCGCGACCCGAAGGACTGGACCCTGAAGGGTTCCACGGACGGCAAGGACTGGAAGGTCCTCGACGAGCGCGAGGGCGAGGCGTTCGACGGCCGGCACAAGATGAAGAGGTACGACGTCACAGGCGGGGCGGACACACCGGCGTACTCCCACTTCCGCCTCGACGTCACCGCGAACAACGGCGCCGCCGACATCCTGCAACTCGCCGACGTACACCTGTCGGTGGGCGGCACGCAGGCCCCCGCCCCCGAGGACATGCTGAGCCTGGTGGACCGCGGCCCCAGCGGCTCCCCCACCGCGAAGTCGCGCGCCGGGTTCATGGGCAAGCACGCGCTGCGCTATGCGGGCACCCACAAGGTCGACGGTCGCGGCTACTCGTACAACAAGGTCTTCGACGTCAATGTCGCGGTACGCCGTGACACCGAGCTCGGCTATCGTGTCTTCCCCTCGATGGCCGAGGGCGACCTCGACTACGCGGCCACGAACGTCGCCGTGGACCTGGCGTTCACCGACGGCACCTATCTGAGCGACCTCGGCGCCACCGACCAGCACGGCTTCCCGCTGGACCCGCGCGGCCAGGGCGCCGCCAAGGTGCTCTACGTCAACCAGTGGAACAACGTCGCCTCGCGCATAGGCCAGGTCGCGCGCGGCAAGACGGTCGACCGGGTCCTCGTCGCGTACGACGCTCCGAAGGGCCCGGCGAAGTTCCGCGGCTGGCTGGACGACGTGTCCTTGAAGGAGAAGGCCCCGCCGAGGCCCAAGGCGCACCCCTCCGACTACGCGGACACGACGCGCGGCACCAACTCCAGCGGCGGCTTCTCGCGCGGCAACAACTTCCCGGCGACGGCCGTCCCGCACGGCTTCAACTTCTGGACGCCGGTGACGAACGCGGGCTCTCTGAGCTGGCTGTACGACTACGCGCGCGGCAACAACGACGACAACCTGCCGACGATCCAGGCGTTCAGCGCGAGCCACGAGCCGAGCCCTTGGATGGGTGACCGGCAGACGTTCCAGGTGATGCCGTCCGTCGACAAGGAGACGCCGAGCGCCTCGCGGACCAAGCGGGCGCTGCCCTTCCGGCACGAGAAGGAGACGGCGCGCCCGCACTACTACGGCGTGACGTTCGAGAACGGTCTGAAGGCCGAGATGGCGCCCACGGACCATGCCGCGATGATGAAGTTCACCTATCCGGGTGACGACGCGAGCGTCATCTTCGACAACGTCTCGGACAAGGCCGGCCTCACTCTCGACAAGGAGCGGGGTGTCGTCTCCGGCTTCTCGGACGTCAAGTCCGGTCTGTCGACGGGCGCCACCCGCCTGTTCGTCTACGGAACCTTCGACTCGCCCGTCACGGCGGGCGGCAAGCTCGACGGCGGCGGTGGCGGTGACGTCACCGGCTACCTCCGCTTCGAGGCGGGCAAGGACCGTGCCGTCAATCTCCGTCTCGCCACGTCTCTCATCAGCGTGGACCAGGCGAAGGCCAATCTCGACGAGGAGATCCCGGCCGGCACCTCCTTCGGCCGCGTCAAGGACCGCGCCCAGAAGCAGTGGGACGCCATCCTCGGCAAGGTGGAGGTCGAGGGCGCGAGCCAGGGCCAGCTGACGAGCCTGTACTCCTCGCTCTACCGGCTATACCTGTACCCCAACTCGGGCTTCGAGAAGGTCGGCAAGGGAGGTGGTGGGGCGGGCGGCAAGGCCACGTACAAGTACGCCTCGCCGTTCTCGCCGCAGACCGGGCCCGACACCCCGACCCACACCGGCGCGAAGATCGTCGAGGGCAAGCCGTACGTCAACAACGGCTTCTGGGACACCTACCGGACGACATGGCCCGCGTACTCCCTCCTCACTCCGAAGAAGGCGGGTGAGCTGGTCGACGGGTTCGTGCAGCAGTACAAGGACGGCGGCTGGACCTCGCGCTGGTCCTCGCCGGGGTACGCGGATCTGATGACGGGCACCTCCTCCGACGTCGCGTTCGCCGACGCGTACGTCAAGGACGTGAAGTTCGACGCGGAGGCCGCGTACGAGGCGGCCCTGAAGAACGCGACGGTGGTACCGCCGAGTTCGGGCGTCGGCCGCAAGGGCATGAAGACCTCGCCCTTCCTCGGCTACACGAGCAGCGAGACGCACGAGGGCCTGTCGTGGGCGCTGGAGGGCTACCTCAACGACTACGGCATCTCCCGCATGGGCGCGGCCCTCTACAAGAAGACGGGCGAGAAGCGCTACAAGGAGGAGTCCGCGTACTTCCTGAACCGCGCCCGGGATTACGTGAACCTCTTCGACGACAAGGCGGCGGGCGCGGGCACATCACCCGGCACGTCACCCGGCTCGCCCCCCGGCTTCTTCCAGGGCAAGGACGCCAAGGGCGTCTGGCGGGTGCCTTCGGAGAAGTTCGACCCGCGCGTGTGGGGTCACGACTACACCGAGACGAACGCCTGGGGTTACGCCTTCACGGCGCCGCAGGACTCGCGCGGTCTGGCGAACCTGTACGGCGGCCGCAAGGGCCTCGGCGAGAAGCTCGACACGTACTTCGCGACCCCCGAGACCGGCTCCGCCGAGTTCGCGGGCTCCTACGGAGGCGTCATCCACGAGATGACGGAGGCGCGCGACGTGCGCATGGGCATGTACGGGCACTCCAACCAGGTCGCCCACCACGTCGCGTACATGTACGACGCGGCCGGGCAGCCGTGGAAGACGCAGGAGAAGGTCCGCGAGGTCCTCTCCCGCCTCTACACCGGCAGCGAGATCGGCCAGGGGTACCACGGCGACGAGGACAACGGCGAGCAGTCCGGCTGGTACCTCTTCTCCTCGCTCGGCTTCTATCCGCTGGTCATGGGCAGCGGCGAGTACGCGATCGGGTCGCCGCAGTTCACGAAGATGACCGTGCACCTGGACAACGGCCGGGACCTGGTCGTCAAGGCGCCGAAGAACAGCGCCAAGAACATCTACGTCCAGGGCCTCAAGGTCAACGGCAAGGCGTGGAAGTCGACCGCGCTGCCGCACGAGCTGATCGCGCGCGGCGGGGTCCTGGAGTTCGACATGGGCCCGAAGCCGTCCTCGTGGGGCTCCGGCAAGCACGCCCAGCCGACGTCGATCACGCAGGACGACAAGGTGCCGTCACCGAGGAAGGACGCACTCAAGGGTGAGGGCGCGCTCTTCGACAACTCGTCGGCCACGGAAGCCACTTCGGAGTCTGTGGTGGAGCTTCCCGTCACCGGGGAGACCAAGGCGGTGCAGTACACGCTGACGTCGTCCACCGACAAGGCGAAGGCGCCGCGCGGCTGGGTGCTACAGGGCTCCGCCGACGGTGAGGAGTGGAAGACCGTGGACAAGCGCTCCGGTGAGTCCTTCGCATGGGACCAGCAGACCCGGGTGTTCACCGTGGTCCACCCGGGGTCGTACCGCCACTACCGGCTGGTGCCGGACGGCTCCGCGACGCTGGCGGAGCTGGAGCTGCTGTCCTGAGCTGAGCGGTTCCTGCCGGACCGTGACCGTGCGGCGCTGACAAATGTCGGCGCCGCACGGCTTTTTGCGTTGGAGGGTGTGTCGGGGGCGTGTCGACGGTGCGTTGACGGCCGTGGGCGTGTTCGAGGGTGTGTGGTCGTCGGATACGTGCACGGCGTACGCGGGGTCGACCGAACCGATGCTCGTATCACTTTTGTCCCTCGTTCTGATGAACGCGCGTGTCGCTGAAAGTGACTAGGGCATGCCATCCATGCACGGTCCATTACGACCGTCTCTCTCAGGCGCTTCGCCTGATCCCCCTCTTTCCCTCCTGCCGGGCGTGCTCGGTCGCGGCTTGATCCGGCATGTCCGCAGGCAGGAGCAACCCCCGTCAGTAAGGAGACCAGCCATGGCCGACGAGAACATCAGGAAGATCGAAGTGCTGGTGCAGACCGTCCGGGAGACGGACGCCGGTACCGGTGGCCTGGTGTACCTGTTCATCGCGGGCCGCGAGTTCCTGCTCAGGACGGCGCAGGGCGACAACATGGAACAGGGGTCGCAGAACTTCGTGTTCGGCGAGGACTCCAACGTCCTCAACAGCGCCAGCAACGATCCGCGTGATCCGCAGCTCCGCGCCTCGTTCCTGGACGCGTTCCCGCCGTACGTCCGTTTCCGGCCCGTCGACCAGAACGACATGTGGCACCTGGAGCGGGTGGACGTGACCGTGACCTCCGGCGACGGAAGCCCGGCCAACACCCGCAGCTACCGGGCTCTCGCCGACGAAGGCGGAAAGAAGCGGACCCTGCGCATGGGGACCCGCTTCAGCGAGCGGGTCTACCTCACCCCCTCGCCCTGACAAACCGGCCCCCCAGACACCGGCGGCCCCTGACACCGGGGCAGCGCCCCGTCCCCCCTCCCTTCGGAGAACCGAGCCAAGGAGCACTCCCATGCCCAATCCCCGGCCCATCGACCCCTCCGTACCGCAGTTGATCTCGCAGATCGAGGTGAAGGTCCAGACCGGCACCGAAGCCTCCGCGGGCACCAACGGCTGGGTCTACCTCGGCATCGGCGGCCGCGAGTTCCTGCTGGACACCGCGGCCGACGACTTCGAGCGGCCCGACCCGCCCACCAACGTCGACACCTTCGTCCTCGGCGACCGCGCCAACGTCAACAACCCGGACGACAACGACCCGCGCAGGCCCCAGATCCAGATCTCCGACCTGGACCGCTACCCGGCCTACCTCAGCTTCCAGCCGGCCGACGACAGCGACAACTGGGAGATCGACTGGGTGAACGTGACCCTCACCGCCGCCGGCGGCGGAGTGGTGCGCTTCTACGACTACCGCTCGCCGGTCATCACCGACGACTCCGGCCCCAAGCGGAAGCTGTGGCTGGGCGCCTACTCCGGCACCCAGCTGTCCCTTGCCTCGGTCTACTGACCCCTCGCCGCGCGAACAGGAGCACTCCCATGCCCAATCCCCGCCCCATCGACCCCAACGAGCCGCAGCTGATCACCCGGATCGAGGTGAAGACGCAGACCGACACCTCTCCCGGCGCCGGCACCAACGGCTGGGTCTACCTCGGCATCGGGGGCCGCGAGTTCCACCTCGACACCCCCGCCGACGACTTCGAACCGCCCACCGGCGGCCGGCCCACCACGGACACGTTCGTCCTCGGCGAGGGCGCCAACGTCGAGAACGCCGCGGGCAACGATCCGCGCAACCCCCAGCTCCGGGTCGCGGACCTGGACCGCCACCCGGTCTACATCCGCTTCGAGCCCCACGTCGTCGACGACGACTGGATCCTCGACCGCGTCGACATCGCCGTCACCGGCACGGGAGGCGGCACCGTCCGCTTCTTCGACTACCAGGCCCTCAAGGACGAGACCGGCGCCCCGAAGAAGACGCTGAAGTTCTCCCGGCGCACCGGCCGCGTGCTGCACCTCTCGTCCCTGTACTGACCCGCACCGACCCGCACCGACCCGCAGTGAACAACAACGAAAGGAACCGTCATGTCCGAACCCACTCCCCCCGTCCCGCCGAGCACCCTGCCCACTGAGGCGATGCTCATCCACAGCGTGACCAACGGCTACCTCCTGCCGGACAACATCAACGACAGCATCGAGGACGACGAGGTCGAGATCCAGGCCACGGATCCGCTGGCCTCCGGCGCGGCAGCCCTGTGGAGGATCACCCGCCTCCAGAGCGGCTTCTACCGCATCGGCACGACCAGCGGCCAGCGGTTCCTCACCGTGCAGACCGCGGCCGGGTACAACGCCAACGTCCGCATCCGCAGCAGGGCCGAGAACGACTACCGGCAGCACTGGGCGCTCGTTCCCGTCCCCGGGCTGAGCGACACCGGCAAGGCTCCCGTCCGTGCCCTGATCGCCCGTGGCACCGGCTATGCCCTCGGCGTAGCGAGCGGCGGACTCTCCCTGGGCTCCGAGGTCCGGCTCATCCGGACCTGGAACGGCCACCCCAGCCTCTACCACGCGTGGATGTTCGCTCCTGTCTCCCGGGGCGAAGAAGGCGAAGGCGAGTGACCAGGCCGTCACCGCACCACCCGAACCCCACCGAGAAACGGGTACACGAGAAGGAGACCCACCATGCCTGAGCCTCGTCCCTACGAGGACCCGCCCACCCCGCCGCAGCCGTCCCTCAACATCCCCACGGACCGGAACGTGTGGATCGACAACCTGGTCACCTCGCTGCACCTCAACAGTGAGGGCTACGCCGGTGGAGAGAACGGCCACGCGCGTCTGTTCCACGACCGGGACAACACCAACGCGCTCGGCGAACAGTGGCAGTTCAGGGCCGCCGCGGACGGCACCTACACCATCGTCAACGCCAACTCGGGCCGCGAGCTGACCACCGCGCCCTCGGACCGGCACTACAAGAAGGTCGTCCTCACCGGGAGCGCCTACCCCACCGGTCAGAGGTGGCGCGTCCAGGCGTCGGGGCTGTTCGGCAGCTTCAGCCTGCACCCGGCCGACGACCTCTCCGTGGCGGTCGCCCCGCTCACCAATACGGAGATGCTGCTGTACACGCTGCCTTTCCAGCAGTACCTGACGCAGTTCTTCAAGGTGGTGGAGCGGAACACCTGACCACCGCCTGACCCGCAGACGACCGGCCACACCTGTCCCCCACGCTGGTGTGTCCGGTCTCGGTCATGTCAGGCGCCGCTACTGCCGAGGGTCAGCGCCGAACTCGCACCAGACCACCTTGCCGGGGTCGCGTTCGTCGACCCCCCACTTGTCGGCCAGCGCCGCCACCAGCAGCAGGCCCCGCCCCGACTCGTCGGTGTCATTTCCCTCACCGCCGGGTCGGGGCCATCCGCCGCCACTGTCATGCACTTCCACACGGAGTACGTCGTCGACACGGCACAGGCACAGCCGGAAACCCCGGCCGGGCGGGACGCCGTGCAGCAGGGCGTTGGTTGCCAACTCGCTGACGCACAGCGCGATCTCGTCCCGCCTGTCACTGATCCCCCAGTCGGCGAGCGCGGCGCGCGTGAAGGCGCGGGCGGCGGGGACGGACTGACGCTCACGGCGGTAGAAGCGTTCACGCGTGGGCTGGGGTGAAGTTTCCTCGTTCACGTGACCAGAGTCACACTCCGTGCCCATCATAAAGCAGTGCGTTATCTCGTACGGCGGTGCTGTACGAGATTTTTGCGTGAACGCGAGACTTCAGGTGGGGAGTTGGACTACATGAACAGCCCAAGGCGACGGTCACGGAGGAACGCCTCGGCGATGCGGATGGTGGGCGCGCTGCTCGCCATCCACCGGGAGGCGGCCGGGTACACCCAGAAGTCGCTGGCCGAGCACTTCGTGGTGGGCGAGGACCACATCGCCTCTATCGAGCAGGGGCGGCGGCCCCTGAAAATGGACCTGGCGATCAAGCTGGACGAACTGCTGGGTACGAACGGCACGTTGGCGACGGCGGTCGAGCACATGCCGGAGGTGGACCTGATTCCCCGGTGGGCCGAGGAGTATCTGGACTGCGAACGGGAGGCGATCGCGATCTCCTTGTACGCAAACCAGGTGCTGCCCGGTCTACTCCAGACCGAAGCCTATGCACGGGCGGTCTTCCGCAGCCGCGTGCCGGTCTTCGACGAGGACGCGATCGAGCAGTTCGTGGCGACGCGAATGGAGCGCCAAGAGATCTTGCACCGCAAGGTTCCCCCGACGACCAGCTTCGTGATCTGGGAGCCAGTACTGCTCGACCGCCTCGGTGGCGACACCGTCTACTTCGAACAGCTGCGCCGTCTGCGCGAGTACGCCGAACTGCCTGGTCTGGCCTTGCAGGTTCTGCCATTGGGTCGCGCCGCCCACGCCTCTCTCGACGGGCCATTCGTGCTCCTGGAAACGCCCGACCACCAGCGGCTCGCCTATACGGAAACCCAGCGCGGCAGTCAGCTGATCGCTGATCCGGACGAGGTAGCGATCCTGACGCAGAAATGTGCGATGCTGCGGACACAGGCCCTCAACCCCGAGGACACCAGGGACCTGTTGGACCGTTTGCTAGGAGGGCAATGAGCGACACCGCGCTTCAGTGGTTCAAGTCGAGCTACAGCGGCAGCGACGGAGGCAACTGCCTTGAAGTTGCCTGCACTTGGCGCAAGTCCAGTTACAGCGGCAGCGAAGGCGGCGAGTGCCTCGAAATCGCCGCCCACCCCACCTCCGTACACATCCGCGACTCCAAGAACCGTGAAGGCCCGCACTTCACTGTGGCCCCGGATGCCTGGACCGCCTTCCTGTCGCTCACTCAGGACTCGGCCTGACCCCTCGCAGGAGGGCGAAGATGATCAGCCCGAGGACCAGGCAGACCCCGGCCAGCCCCCAAAGCACCAGATGGAACCCCGCATCGTAGGACCGTGACGCGGTGAGCGTCGTCAGGACCGATCCGTACAGCGCCACCGCGACCGCCTCGCTGCCGAGCCGCAGCGTGTTGAGGAAGCCCGCGGCCATGCCCGCCTTCGCGGGGTCGACGAGTTCGAGGGCCTGGCCGTCGACGAGCCCGGCGGCCAGCGCCATGCCCGCGCCGGTGACCATCATCGGCAGTGCGATCACGGCCACGGAGACGTCCGGACCGAAGAGGGTCAGGGCGGCGTCGCCCACGACGAGGGCGGCCAGGCTGACGTAGATGATGGTGAGCGCGGGGACACCGCGGGCCACCAACTTCGCTGCCAGCAACGGCAGGACCAGCATCGGCGCGGTGAGCAGCACCATCAGGAGCCCCGCGGCGGCCGTGCCACGCCCGGTCACCTCCGTCAGATAGCTCGGCAGATACGTGAGCATCGTGACGAAGCCGAACGAGCCCGCGACCGGTACCAGGCACAGCGCCAAGAAGCGGCGGTTCCGCAGCAGGGTCAGGTCCAGCATGGGGTGGGCGCGGCGCTTCTCGACGGAGGCGAAGACCGCCAACGCGACGGCCGCTCCCGCAAAGAGGCAAAGTACGCCCGCGCTGGCCCAGCCCCACTGCGAGCCCTGCACGATGGCGGTGGTCATGAGCACCATGGCGACGACGAAGACGGCGCTGCCGGGTATGTCGACACGCGCGCCGCGCGGGCGGGGCGTGGCCGGGAGTGAGCGCGCGATGGCCGGGACGGCGAGGAGTACGAGGGCGAGCGCCACCGCGTGCACGGCGAAGACCCAGCGCCAGCTGGACGTCTGGAGCAGCACTCCGGAGAGCGAGGGTCCGATCGCGATACCCACGCCCGCGACGGTGCCGAAGAGCGCGAACGCCTTGGCCCGCGCCGGACCCTCGTACACGGTGGACAGGATCGCGGAGCCGCACGAGAAGATCGCCGCGCCGCCGACGCCCGCGAGCGCGCGGGCCGCGTCCAGCAGGAGGACGTCGGAGGCGAGGGCGCTGCCGAGCGAGGCGACGGCGTAGACGGCGGCGCCGGTCGCGAAGGCCCTGACCCGGCCGACGACGTCGGCGACCGAGCCCCAGACGAGGGTGAAACAGGCGAAGGCGACATTGAAGGCGTTCACCACCCACTGAAGCGGGGCTGCCCCGGCGCCGGTATCGGCGCCGATGCCGGGCAGGGCGACGGCGGTCCCGGAGATCGACATGGGGACGACGAAGACGGCGAGGAGGATGGCGGCGAGCGGCAGGACGGGGGGTCGTACGCCACCAACTTCTCCCGCTGTAGGGGTGGTTGGCACTGCTTTGCTGAGCGACACGGGTGGGGCTCCAGTTTTGGATTCGGGAAGGTTCGGAATCGATCGAACCTTAAACCGACCTTGGCACGCCATCGAGGTACGATGCAAGTCGAACCTGTGAGTCGAGCCCCACCGAGGAGGCACTCCATGCCGGACGACGAGGGACACCCCCTCCAGGAAGAGATGGACCTGCGCACAGTCCTGCACGCCCTCGCCGACCCCCTGCGCTTCGGGGTGATCGCCCGGTTCCTGCGGGAGCCGGACGACGCCGAACGGACCTGCGCCTACTTCCAGTTGCCCGTGTCGAAGTCCACGACCTCGCACCACTTCAAGGTGATGCGCGAGGCGGGCCTGCTGCGGATGGTCGACCACGGCAACAGCCGGACGGCGGTCCTGCGCAGGAAGGACCTGAACGAGCGCTTCCCGGGGCTGCTGGACCTGGTGGCCGCCGAGGAATGAGGTCGACAACTCGATAGGCCTCTGCCTAAGATCCACGGCGACATCGCGTGTCGGTCACCGGCCGGGTGAGGCATGGAGGTGTCAGGAGATGCCTGTTGGAGGCATTCCTTGTCAGTCGAGCTGAACCACACGATCGTCCACGCCCGGGACAACCGGGAGTCCGCCGAGTTCTTCGCGGAGCTGCTGGGCCTTGAGATCGCCGGGGAGTGGGGCCCGTTCGTCGCGGTGGCCCTGAGCAACGGAGTCACCCTGGACTTCGCCACCGTCCCCGCCGAACACATCACCCCGCAGCATTACGCCTTCCTGGTCCCGGAGGCGGAGTTCGACGCCGCGTACGACAAGATCAAGGCGCGCGGCATCGAACACTGGGCGGACCCGCACCAGAAGCACCCGGGCGAGATCAACCGCAACGACGGCGGCAAGGGCGTCTACTTCCTGGACCCGTCGGGCCACGCCATGGAACTGATCACGGTGCCGTACGGCGGCTGGCCACAGCAGTAGACACACGAGGGCCGCACCCCGTACGAAACGAGGTGCGGCCCTCAACTACTGCGTAGCGTAAGCCTACTTACGGATCAGGCTGCGCAGCACGTACTGCATGATGCCGCCGTTGCGGTAGTAGTCCGCCTCACCGGGCGTGTCGATGCGGACGACCGCGTCGAACTCGACACCGGTGTCGGTGGTGACCTTCACCGTGCGCGGCGTCGTGCCGTTGTTCAGCTCGGTGACGCCGGAGAAGGAGAACGTCTCCTCGCCGGTCAGGCCGAGGGAGGAGGCGGTCTGGCCCTCCGGGTACTGGAGCGGCAGGACGCCCATGCCGATGAGGTTCGAGCGGTGGATGCGCTCGTACGACTCGGCGATGACGGCCTTGACGCCGAGGAGCGCGGTGCCCTTGGCGGCCCAGTCGCGGGACGAGCCGGAGCCGTACTCCTTGCCCGCGAGGACGACCAGCGGGATGCCCTGGTCGATGTAGTTGCGCGAGGCGTCGTAGATGAACGAGACCGGCGCGTCCTCCCGCGTGAAGTCACGCGTGAAGCCGCCCTCGGTGCCCGGCGCGATCTGGTTGCGCAGGCGGATGTTCGCGAACGTACCGCGAATCATGACCTCGTGGTTGCCTCGGCGCGAGCCGTACGAGTTGAAGTCGCGGCGCTGCACGCCGTGCTCCGTCAGGTACTTGCCGGCCGGGGTGTCGGCCTTGATCGCACCGGCCGGGGAGATGTGGTCGGTGGTGACCGAGTCGCCCAGCTTGGCCAGGACGCGGGCGCCCGTGATGTCGGAGACCGGGGTGGTCTCCATCGTCATGCCCTCGAAGTACGGGGGCTTGCGGACGTACGTCGACTCGGTGTCCCACTCGAAGGTGTTGCCGGTCGGGATCGAGAGCGCCTGCCACTGGGCGTCGCCCGCGAAGACGTCCTGGTAGGACTTGTTGAACATGTCCTCGCCGATGGAGTTGGCGACGACGTCGTTGACCTCGGCCTCGGAGGGCCAGATGTCCTTGAGGTAGACCGGGTTGCCGTCCTGGTCGGCGCCCAGGGCCTCGGTCGTGATGTCGATCTTCATCGAACCGGCGAGGGCGTACGCGACGACCAGCGGCGGGGACGCCAGGTAGTTCATCTTGACGTCGGGGTTGATGCGGCCCTCGAAGTTCCGGTTACCGGAGAGGACGGACGTCACGGCCAGGTCGTGGTCGTTGACGGCCTTCGAGACCTCCTCGGGCAGCGGGCCCGAGTTGCCGATGCAGGTGGTGCAGCCGTAGCCGACGAGGTTGAAGCCGACCTTGTCGAGGTAGGGGGTGAGCCCCGCCTTGTCGAAGTAGTCGGTGACGACCTTCGAACCGGGCGCGAGGGTGGTCTTGACCCACGGCTTGCGGGTCAGGCCCTTCTCGACGGCCTTCTTCGCGACGAGCGCGGCGGCGACCATCACGTACGGGTTCGAGGTGTTGGTGCAGGAGGTGATCGCGGCGACGGTGACGGCGCCGTGGTCCAGCTCGTACGTCGAGCCGTCGGGGGCGGTCACCAGGACCGGGTTCGACGGGACGCCGTTCGTGGTGGCCGGGGCGTCGGAGGCCGGGAAGGACTCCTTGCCCGCCTCGTCCACGCTGTCCACGTAGTTGCGGACGTCGCTCTTGAACTGCTCGGCGGCGTTGGCGAGGACGATGCGGTCCTGCGGACGCTTGGGACCGGCGATGGAGGGGACGACCGTGGAGAGGTCGAGCTCCAGCTTCTCGGAGAAGTCGGGCTCGGCGGCCGGGTCGAGCCAGAGGCCCTGCTCCTTGGCGTACGCCTCGACAAGCGCGACCTGCTGCTCGTCGCGGCCGGTCAGGCGCAGGTACTTCAGCGTCTCGTCGTCGATCGGGAAGATCGCGGCGGTGGAGCCGAACTCCGGCGACATGTTGCCGATGGTGGCGCGGTTGGCGAGCGAGGTGGCGGAGACGCCCTCGCCGTAGAACTCGACGAACTTGCCGACGACGCCGTGCTTGCGCAGCATCTCGGTGATCGTGAGGACGAGGTCCGTGGCGGTGGTGCCCGGCTTCAGCTCACCGGTCAGCTTGAAGCCGACGACGCGCGGGATGAGCATGGAGACCGGCTGGCCCAGCATCGCGGCCTCGGCCTCGATGCCGCCGACGCCCCAGCCGAGGACGCCCAGGCCGTTGACCATCGTGGTGTGCGAGTCGGTGCCGACGAGGGTGTCGGGGTAGGCCTGGCCGCCCCGGACCATGACCGTGCGAGCGAGGTGCTCGATGTTGACCTGGTGGACGATGCCGGTGCCCGGGGGGACGACCTTGAACTCGTCGAAGGCGGTCTGGCCCCAGCGCAGGAACTGGTAGCGCTCCTTGTTGCGGCCGTACTCCAGCTCCACGTTCTGGCCGAAGGCCTCCGCCGTGCCGAACTTGTCGGCGATCACGGAGTGATCGATGACCAGCTCGGCCGGGGCCAGCGGGTTGATCTTCGCCGGGTCGCCGCCGAGCTCCTTCACGGCCTCACGCATCGTGGCGAGGTCCACCACACACGGGACGCCGGTGAAGTCCTGCATGATCACGCGGGCCGGCGTGAACTGGATCTCCTGCGCGGGCTGGGCCTGCGAGTCCCAGCCGCCGAGGGCACGGATGTGGTCGGCGGTGATGTTCGCGCCGTCCTCAGTACGGAGCAGGTTCTCCAGCAGGACCTTCAGGCTGTAGGGAAGGCGTGCGGAGCCCTCGACCTTGTCCAGCTTGAAGATCTCGTACGACTCGTCGCCCACGCGCAGCGTGCTGCGGGCGTCGAAGCTGTTCGCCGACACGACAGTCTCCTTCATTTTTGTGCGCGTTCCAGCACATCCTGCCGCCACGACTCCTCGTCGATCCGCTAAGGTAAGACTTAGTTAGGTAACCCTTACCAGCTGGCGGCCTCTGGTGCGCCTCGGCAGATATCTCGATGTCGAGATAACTCTAGTACATGAGCCGGGGTGTCGACGAGGCGCGCCCGCGCCCTTAGTCCGACCGAAGAGGCAGAACCTAGGAGTCCCCGTCGTCCTCGACGTTGGCGACCATCCTGCGCAGCACCTTGAGCGCGGCCACGTACTCTTCGTCGCTGATGCCCTCGTGGACCACGGCGCGCACCTCGGTCGCCAGCTCGCGCAGCCGCACCCTGGCGGCCTCCCCGGCGTCGGTGAGCCGCAGACGCTGCCCGGCGTCGGTCCGGAGCCAGCCGCGGTGGAGCAGCTGGTCGATGACACGAGCGATCTCGTGCGGCCCGTCCGCGAGGGGCGTCAGCTGGACGACGACCTCCTCGCGGCTCGGCGCCGCGGGTCTGCCGTTCACCACGTTGAGCACCCAGTACTGCGGCTGCGTGACGTCGATCCGGGCCATGGCGTCACGCAGATGCCGGGTGACGGCCGCGTGGGCGAGGCCACTCCAGTAGCCGATGGGCTGGGTGGCCAGCATGTCGTCGGTGGCGGCCGGATCAGCCGGCGCCTGGTCGGTGGTGGTATCGGTCAGCGGTCTCATGATCGCGACGCTATATCCCCCGTCGCGCCGCCGGGCCATGGGTCCCTGAGGCAGGGCCTTCCGTGATCCGTGCGGGCCCTTGGTGGGAGTACTGATACGTGCAGTGCGCGCAGGCGCTCCGGGGCGGCCACCACCTCGTACGCGGTGACGCGGTCGCCCTCTACCCGGATCAGGAGGGCCAGGAGCAGCCGGCCGTGCGGGGCCACGATCAGGCCGACGGTGCCGTTGAGGAGCGCGGGCTCGGCGAAGCGGGCGTTGCGCTGGAGGAGCACCGTCTCCTCGGCCACGGCACGGGCCCCGCGGATCAGCGCCGACCGGCCCGCCGGGAGCGCGGCGAGGTCCGCCCTGCGTACGACGTCCGGGGCGAGCACCCTCAGCAGCGCTTCGAGGTCGCCGCTGCGGGCGGCGGCCAGGAAGGCCTCGACGACCTGCCGGTCCCCGGTGAGGCCGGAGGCGGCCGGGCGGGGCGTGCCCCGGACCTTCTGGCGCGCGCGGCTCGCCAGCTTCTTCGTGGCGACCGGATTGCGCTCCACGACGGGCGCGATCTGCGCGAACGGCACGGCGAACAGGTCGTGCAGCACGAAAGCGACGCGCTCGTCGGGGCCCAGCGTGTCCAGGACCACCAGCAGCGCGCGGCCCACGGAGTCGGCGAGCAGGATCTCCTCCTCGGGGTCGGCGTCGCCGCCCGCGCATTGCGCGATGTGGTCCGGGAGTCGGCCGCCTACCGCCTCCTCGTGGCGTGCCGCGGCGGAGCGCAGCATGTCAAGGCAGAGGCGCGAGACGACCGTGCGGAGCCAGCCCGTGAGGTTCTCGATCCCGTCGGCGTCGGCGACGCGGCTGAGCCGCAGCCAGGCCTCCTGGACGGCGTCGTCGGCGTCGCTGAGCGAGCCGAGCATGCGGAAGGCGACGCCGCGCAGCTGCCCCCGGTGCGCCTCGAATCTCTCCGCCAGTGCCTGCTGCCCGCCCGCCGGTACCTGCCGGCGATCCGCCAGTGCCTGCTGCCCGCCCGCCACTGTCTGCTGCCCGTCCATCGGTCACCTTTTCCTGTCGTTCCCCGTCACCTACACACGACGATCGCGGCGGCCAGGCCGTGACATCGCCCCCGCGAAGGAGACGCGCACCATGTCCACCACCGTGCCCACCACTCTCACCCAGCCCTTGCTGACCTGCGCCGACCTGGGGGAACACCGGGACGCGCAGCCCGGGTCGTACGCCGCGTAGACGGCGTCGGGGCGGTCCGGACCCCGCAACAGCGCGTCGAACGCGTGCCCCTGATCGTCGGTCACCTCGAACGGCACGATCAGCGGGGCCGCCCGGCGCTCCGCGCACCACCGTCCGTACGCCGCCGTCACCGCCCGGTTCGCCGCGCTCGGTGTCGTCGCGTGCATGCAGCTCCAGTGGGCCGCCCGTGACACCTGGACCGTGGACGCCCTGCTGCCCTACATCGGCGCCGCGCGCCACCGGTGGCAGTACCCGGCGCGCAGCCTCCTCAAGCGGCGCGCGGCGCTCGCGGGTGGCTCGGACCGGCCGGTCGACCCTCTTCAGGGTCTGGAACCGGATACGGACCGCGATCGACCGCGAGGGCATGGACGGCGAGGGCGACCTCTACCGCGCAGAGGAAGGGCTCAGCCGTACGTCCGCCCTGCTCATGCACACCCTGGGCACCGCGCGTCAACTCCGTACCGGCCATGTCACCGGCACTGTCGAGCGGGGCTCGATGGCCGATCTCGGCGCGCCCGGCCGCGATGTGACGCGGTGTCCGGTGGCCGATATCAGCTCCGCCGAGGTGCGCCTCACGCTCGTCGGGGGCACAGTGGTGCACGACGCACAGTCGTCGGCAGGACGCGCGGCCGCCGCCCGAGTGACGCGGGCGGCGGCGGGGCCCCGGCCCACGGCGTACGCGTCGGTGCACGGTGGGCGGCACGGTGGGCGGCACGGTTCGTGCGGTTGTGGGTGACTTCCGCGCGGGTGAACTCCCGTACGGAGGGCGGTCGCGTTCCCGAACGGGCCATCCGTGGGGCCGCTCCCCATATGGCTCACCCCAGCGCGCGCTTCATCTCATATCTGAGATAGCCTGCGAAACATGGCAGACGACTACCTCGTACGCATCGGCAAGCTCATCCGTGACGCCCGGCAGCACAGAGGCTGGACACAGACGCAGCTCGCCGAGGCGCTCAGCACCAGCCAGAGCGCCGTGAACCGCATCGAGCGCGGCAATCAGAACATCAGCCTTGAGATGATCGCCCGTATCGGTGAGGCGCTCGACAGCGAGATCGTGTCGCTCGGTTACGCCGGGCCGATGCACCTGCGGGTGGTCGGCGGACGCCGGCTCTCCGGCTCCATCGACGTCAAGACGAGCAAGAACGCGTGCGTGGCGCTGCTCTGCGCGTCCCTGCTCAACAAGGGCCGCACGGTGCTGCGCCGCGTCGCCCGCATCGAGGAGGTCTACCGCCTCCTGGAGGTGCTCAACTCCATCGGGGTGCGCACCCGTTGGATCAACGACGGCGTCGACCTGGAGATCGTGCCGCCCGCCAAGCTGGAGATGGACGCCATCGACGCGGACGCGGCGCGCCGCACCCGCTCGATCATCATGTTCCTCGGCCCGCTGCTGCACCGCATGGACCGCTTCAAGCTGCCGTACGCGGGCGGCTGCGACCTGGGCACCCGCACGATCGAGCCACACATGATCGCGCTGCGCCGGTTCGGCCTGGACATCGCGGCGACCGAGGGGCTGTACCACGCCGAGGTCGCGCGGGACGTCTCCCCCGACCGGCCCATCGTGCTGACCGAGCGCGGCGACACCGTCACCGAGAACGCGCTGCTCGCCGCCGCCCGCAGCGCCGGCACGACCGTCATCCGCAACGCCTCGTCGAACTACATGGTCCAGGACCTGTGCTTCTTCCTGGAGGCGCTGGGCGTGAAGGTCGAGGGCATCGGCACGACGACGCTGACCGTGCACGGCGTGCCGACCATCGACGTCGACGTCGACTACTCCCCCTCCGAGGACCCGGTCGAGGCGATGAGCCTGCTCGCCGCCGCCGTCGTCACGGAGTCCGAGCTGACGGTGCGCCGGGTGCCGATCGAGTTCCTGGAGATCGAGCTGGCGGTCCTGGAGGAGATGGGGCTCGACCACGACCGCACGGCGGAGTACGCGGCGGACAACGGCCGCACCCGCCTCATCGACCTCACGGTGCGCCCCTCCAAGCTGGAGGCGCCCATCGACAAGATCCACCCGATGCCGTTCCCCGGCCTGAACATCGACAACGTCCCGTTCTTCGCGGCCATCGCGGCGGCGGCGCAGGGCAAGACGCTGATCCACGACTGGGTCTACGACAACCGCGCGATCTACCTGACGGACCTCAACCGCCTGGGCGGCCGCCTCCAGCTCCTGGACCCGCACCGGGTCCTGGTGGAGGGCCCGACCCGCTGGCGCGCCGCCGAGATGATGTGCCCGCCCGCGCTGCGCCCCGCCGTGGTCGTCCTGCTCGCCATGATGGCGGCGGAGGGCACGTCGGTGCTGCGCAACGTGTACGTGATCAATCGCGGGTACGAGGATCTGGCGGAGCGGCTGAACTCGGTGGGGGCGCAGATCGAGACGTTCCGGGACATCTGAGTTCCGGGTGGGCGTGGCGCTCCACGCCACGCCCACACTCGCGCCCGCCGCTGGCCTGCGCGCTACTGGCCCGAGGCCGCGAGTTCCTTGAGGTCGACCGTGTCGCCCTTGCCCGGAGCCTTCGGGGTCACGGGCTTGTTGTAGTCGGTGAACGTCGCCTCGTTGGGCTTGTCGCCGCCCTTCACGGAGCTGCGCAGGATGTACGGCTTGCCTTCCGTGGCGACGTACAGCGTGTGGGTCTCGCCCCCGGAGGCCCTCTTCGTCAGAGTGATGGCCTCCTTCCCGTCGACGGACGTGGTGTCGCCCTTCTTCATGCCCTTGCGGGTCGACTTGTCCTCGTCCATCGAGGCGACCAGGCCCTGCTTGTCGCAGAGGCCGGAGGTCGAGGCGTCGTCGGCGGGCATCTTGACCCACTTGTCGGTGACCTTGGCGAGCACCTTGTCCGAGCCGGGCTGGTTCTTCAGCGAGTTCTTCCAGTACTGCTCGTTGCCGCGCACATACAGCGTCGCGTTCGTGTGCCGCAGCTCGGCCTTGGCGCCCGCCGTGTCGACGGTCCCCTCGCAGTTCTTCTCCTGGTCGACCGCGAGGTCCACGCTCACCGACTTCCCGCCGGCCTGCCGCATGTCACCCTTGAGGCGCATCGACTCGGCCTGCTTGGTGGCCTCGACGGCCTTGGCCGCGATCTGGTCGGCGCTGTCCTTGGCGAAGGGCTTGTCGGAGCCGCCGCCGTCACCGCCGTCGCTGTCTCCGCACCCCGTCAGCAGAGCGGCCGAGAGTCCCATGATCCCGATGACACCTGAAACCTTGGTCGCACGCACGTGTTCACCCCTCCAGACTCGCCTCGGCCCGGTTGGCCGCGGCCGTCTCCAGGTACCCCGTAACCGGGCCTCGACGCGGGGGACTTGACCGGGCGGTCAGGGAGTGTGGGCGGAGGCGGGGGTGAGCGGAGGCCCGCCGGGCGTGGTCTCCTCGACGAAGGCGCGGATCGCGTCGGCGAGGCCGGCGGGGCGGTCCAGCGGGATCAGCGTGCGGCAGTCGTCCAGTTCGACGAGCCGCCCCCGGGGCAGCAACTCGGCCAGCCTGCGGCCGTGTTCGGGCGGCATCATGCGGTCCTGTCTGCCCCACACCACGAGCGCGGGGCGGTCGTAGGAGCGCAGGCCCTCGGCGGCCTCCATCATCTCCGAAGGATGCGCCGCCCTCAGATAGCGGATCAGGACGCGGCGGGCGGCCGGGTCCTTGCGCAGCGGTTCGATCCAGCGGTCGATCAGGTCGTGCGCCACGGGCCTGTGCGCCATGACCGCGTAGCCGGTGCCGGGGATGCGGCGGGCCGGGCGCAGCGCGAGGCCGTGCGCCATCGCCGCGATGCCGCCGGGAATCCTGGCGGCCGCCACCATCATCTTGCCGCCCGCGCGGGGTGGGTAGTTGTCGAACGCCTCACAGCCCGCGATCACCAACCGGCCGACCCGGTCGGGACGTTCGGCGGCCAGCTGCTGGAGGCGGCCGCCGTCGTTCTCCACGAACACCGTCTCGTCGCCGAGCATCAGGGCGTCCGCGAACTCGCCGATGAGCAGGGCCATCGTGCGCGGGGTCAGCTCGGCGCCGGGCCGCAGCGGGGTGCGGTGGCTGCCGTAGGGCAGGGTCGGCACGACGCAGCGGAACTCGGTGCCGAACTCGTCCACGACGTGCCGCCAGACCGAGCCGTCCTGGGCGGGCCCGTGCAGCAGCACGAGCGGAACGCCATCCCCGCCGGTGTCCTCGTACGCGATGCTTCCGACGCCGGTCCCGATCTGCGGCATGCCCCCACCCCTCCACGGCGCCCCGGTCAGTCGAGGACCGCCACCCCGTCAAGCTCCACCAGCGCTTGATCGTCCCACAGACGAGCGGCGCCCACCACGGCCATCGCGGGGTAGTCGCGCCCCGCCAACCTCCTCCAGACCGCGCCCAGTTCGGGGGCGTGCGCGCGGTAGTCGGCGACGTCCGTGGCGTAGACGGTGACGCGGGCGAGGTCGGCGGGGGTGCCGCCCGCGTGCCGCAGGGCGCTGAGCAGATTGGCGAGCGCCCGCTCGAACTGCTCGGGCAGGGTGACACCGACGACCTTGCCGTCACCGTCCAGAGCGGTCTGCCCCGCGAGGAAGACCAGACGGGATCCGGTCGCGGTGACGGCGTGCGAGAAGCCGGTGGGCGGGGAGAGTTCGGCGGGATTGACACGGTGCAGGGCCATGGGGCCGGGACTCCTCGGTCGTGGACGAGACGGACACGAATGGGCGACACGGATGCCCACCCAGGGGCGCGGCGAACCGCGCGACCAGCCACGGCCGACCCGCACGGCCGCGGCCCCAGGGGCGCGGGGAACTCCGCGACCAACCACCGCCGGCCCGCAGACACGGACGGGGCCCGGCTCCCCCAGGGGCGCGGGGAACTGCGCGACCAACCACGGCCGACCCGCACGGCCGCGGCCCCAGGGGCGCGGGGAACTGCGCGACCAGCCACCGCCGACCCGCAGACACGGACGGGGCCCGGCTCCCCCAGGGGCGCGGGGAACTCCGCGACCAACCACAGCCGACCCACACAGCCGCGGCCCCAGGGGCGCGGGGAACTGCGCGACCAGCCACCGCCGACCCGCAGAACACCCGACCGGCGGTCACCCATACAGCTCCTTGGCGATGATCCCGCGCTGAACCTCACTCGCCCCCTCATAGATCCGAGGCGCCCGCACCTCGCGATAGAGGTGTTCCAGAAGATGCCCGCGCCGCAGCGCACACGCACCGTGCAGCTGGACGGCCGCGTCGACCACGTACTGCGCCGCCTCCGTAGCGAACAGCTTCGCCATCGCCGCGCGCCGCGCGCCGCCGGGGGCCCCGGCGCCTTCACGGTCGTACGCGGAAGCCGCCGCGTAGACCATCAGGCGGGCCGCCTCCGTACGCAGGGCCATCTCGGCGACCTGGTGGGCGACCGACTGGAGGTCCTTCAACTTCCCCCCGAACGCGTCCCGCTCCGCGGTATGCGCGAGGCTCGCGTCCAGCGCCGCCGCCGCCATGCCGACCGCGAACGCGCCGACGCTCGGCCGGAACCGGTTCAGGGTGGTCATCGCGGTCCGGAAGCCGCGGTCGGTCTCGCCGAGTACGTCGTCGCGGCCGACCCGTACGCCGTCGAAGGCGAGCGCGCCGATCGGGTGCGGGGAGAGCATGTCGAGGGGCGTGCCGGTGAGGCCCGCGCGGTCGGCGGGGACGAGGAAGGCGGTGACGCCGCGGGCGCCGGCGCCCGGGGACGTACGGGCGAAGACGGTGTAGAAGTCGGCCTCGGGGGCGTTCGAGATCCAGCACTTCTCGCCGGTGAGGCGCCATCCGTCAGGCCCGTCCGGCGCCGCTTCCAGGGACAGGGCCGCCGCGTCGGACCCCGCGCCCGGCTCGGAGAGCGCGAACGCCGCGACGGCGCGCCCGGCGCGGACGGGCGGCATCCAACGCTCCCGCTGCGCCGCCGTGCCGTGCACGTGCACGGGGTGCGCGCCGAGGCCTTGCAGCGCGAGGGCGGTCTCGGCCTCCGTACAGGCGTAGGCGAGGGACTCGCGCATCAGGCAGAGATCGAGGGCGCCGGTTCCCCGGCCGGGGTGGGGGGTGGATCCGTCGTCGAAGAGGCGTGCCAGCAGGCCCAGTTCGCCCAGCGCCTCGACCAATGGCCGGTTCACTCGGCCCGGCTCCCCCTTCTCCGCCAACGGCCTCAGCCGCTCCGCCGCGAGCCCGCGCAGCTCCTCGCACCAGGCGGTTTGTTCCGGGTCGAGCGAGAATGTCGCCGATGTCGCCATCCCGGGCCCCTCCTTTATCGCGCACCGTTGACTGCCGTCACCATCACGATACGCTCGTGGGGCGAGCCCACCACAGCGCCCGACCGGCAGGCAAGGGGGCAGAGCCGCCATGGAACCGAACGGCATCCCGGGGCTGACACCATCCGGCCACATCGACACCTTCGCCCGGGACCGTCTCCCCCCGCGCGAACAGTGGCCCGCCCTCGTCCACGACCGCCCCGAGCTGCACTACCCCGCCCGCCTCAACTGTGGCACGGAGCTGCTGGACCGGACGGTGGAGCGGCTGGGCCCGGAGCGGCCCGCCTTCCACTCCGCGTCCGGCGAGACCTGGACGTACGGCGTCCTGCGCGGCCACGTCGACCGGATCGCGCACGTGCTGAGCGCCGAGCTGGACGTGCGGCCGGGGCAGCGGGTACTGCTGCGCGGGCCCACCACGCCGTGGCTCGCGGCCTGCTGGCTGGCGGTGATGAAGGCGGGCGCGGTCGCCGTGACCGTCCTCGCCCAGCAGCGGGCGCCGGAGCTCGCCACCATGTGCGAGATCGCCGAGGTGCGGCACGCGCTGTGCGACATACGGTCGGTCGACGACCTGGTCAAGGCCGGTGTGCCGGGGCTGAGTGTCACCACGTACGGCAGTGGGGGCCCCGACGACCTGCTGGCGCGCGCGGCCCGGCAGGGCGGGCGCCGCGCGTACGAGGCGGTGGACACGGCGGCCGACGACGTCGCGCTCATCGCGTTCACGTCCGGCACGACGGGCCGCCCCAAGGGGTGCATGCACTTCCACCGCGATGTGCTCGCCATCGCCGACACCTTCGCGCGGCACATCCTCAAGCCGGTCCCGGACGACGTGTTCGCGGGCAGTCCCCCGCTCGGCTTCACGTTCGGGCTCGGCGGGCTCGTCATCTTCCCGCTGCGCTTCGGCGCCTCGTCGGTGCTGCTCGAACAGGCCGCCCCCAAGCAGCTGCTGCCCGCGATCGAGCGGCACGGGATCACGGTGCTGTTCACCGCGCCGACCGCGTACCGCACGATGCTGGAGCAGCTCGACGCGTACGACGTCTCCTCACTGCGCCGCTGCGTCTCGGCCGGCGAGAACCTGCCCGCGGCGACCTGGCAGGCCTGGCACCGGCGCACCGGGCACCGCGTCATCAACGGCATCGGCGCGACGGAGCTGCTGCACATCTTCATATCCGCCGCCGACGAGGCGATCCGGCCGGGTACGACGGGGCGCCCCGTACCGGGGTGGCACGCGCGCGTGGTGGACGGTTCCGGGGCGCCGGTGCCGGACGGCGAGCCGGGGCTGCTCGCGGTACGCGGACCGGTCGGCTGCCGCTACCTCGCCGACGAGCGGCAGCTCCACTACGTACGCCACGGCTGGAATCTCACCGGCGACACGTACATCCGCGACGCCGACGGCTACTTCCGCTACGTGGCGCGGGCGGACGACATGATCATCTCGGCCGGTTACAACATCGCGGGCCCCGAGGTGGAAGAGGCGCTGCTGCGCCATCCGGACGTCGCCGAGACGGCGGTCGTAGGACGCCCCGACGAGCTGCGCGGCCAGGTGGTGGTGGCCTACGTGGTACCACGCGAGGGCACACCACGTGACGCGGACCGCCTGCGCGCCTTCGTGAAGAGGGAACTCGTCCCCTACAAGTGCCCGCGAGAGATCGTCTTCCTGGACGCACTGCCGAGGACGGCGACGGGGAAGCTGCAGAGGTTCCGGCTGCGGGGGGAGAGTGCGGGGGGCCTGGCGGCGGGGGCACCGGCGGACCCAGCGGCGCCGTCGGCGGCGTCAGTGACGGGAGCGCCGGCAGACCCGGCGGCGCAGCCATCGGCGACGGCATCGGTGGATCCCAGGGCGCAGCCATCGGCGACGGCATCAGCGAAACCAGCGGCGCAGCCATCGGCGACGGCGTCAGTGGTGTCAGTGACGGGGGCGCCAGCAGACCCGACGGCGCAGCCATCAGCGACGGCGCCAACGGAGTCGGCGGCGGAGTCGGCAGCGGGTCCGGCGGCAGAACCAGCGGCGGGGGCGGCGGGGGTGGCTGGTGGGCTGGGGAACGTAGAGTGATCACGTGTCCGAGCAGCACAGTCCACGGTCCCTGATCGTCACCTTCTACGGCGCCTACGGCCGGGCGGCGCCCGGGCCGGTCCCGGTGGCCGAGCTGGTGCGTCTCCTCGCGCCGGTCGGCGTCGACGCGCCGTCGGTGCGTTCGTCGGTGTCGCGGCTCAAGCGGCGCGGCCTCCTCGTGCCCGCGCGCACGGAGGCGGGCGCGGCCGGGTACGCGCTCTCCCCCGACGCGCGCCAGCTCCTGGAGGACGGCGACCGCCGCATCTACGGCGGTGCGGCGGGGACGCGGGAGGGCGGCTGGGTCCTCGCCGTCTTCTCCGTGCCCGAGGCGGAGCGGCACAAGCGGCATGTGCTGCGCTCCCGCCTCGCGGGCCTCGGCTTCGGCACGGCGGCGCCCGGCGTCTGGATCGCCCCCGCGCACCTGTACGAGGAGACCAGGCATACTCTGGAGCGCCTCCAACTCGCCGCGTACGTAGATCTGTTCCGCGGCGAGCATCTCGGCTTCGCCGCGACGGCGGAGGCGGTGGCCCGTTGGTGGGACCTGGCCGCCCTGGCCAAGCGGCACGAGGCGTTCCTGGACCGCCACGAGCCGGTCCTGCGCTCCTGGGAGGCCCGCGGAGACGCTCCCCCGCCTCCCGAGGCGGCCTACCGCGACTACCTCCTGGCCCTCGACTCCTGGCGCCAACTCCCTTACGCCGACCCGGGCCTGGCCGCGGCGCTCCTGCCGCGGGACTGGCCGGGCGCGCGGTCGGCCGCGGTGTTCGCGGGCCTTGACGGGTGGCTGCGGGAGGCCGGTGCGCGGTACGTGTCGCCGCCCGAGGGGAGCTGAGGACGTCCGCTTCAACTCCCCAGTGAGAGCCGCGGTTTCGGCGCGTCCGTGCGGCCCGTCTGGGGGCGACGGCTACCTGCGCGGTACTGGACGGGCCACATCGCGCCGGGGCCCGCGTATCCCTGCTCGGCAGCCGCGTGCAGGGTCCAGTGGGGGTCGTAGAGGTGGGGGCGGGCGAGAGCGCAGAGGTCCGTGCGGCCCGCGAGGAGGAGGGAGTTGACGTCGTCCCAGGAGGAGATGGCGCCGACCGTGATCACGGGGATGCCCGTTTCGTTGCGGATGCGGTCGGCGTACGGGGTCTGGTAGGAGCGGCCGTACGCGGGGCGTTCCTCGGCGACGACCTGGCCCGTCGAGACGTCGATGGCGTCGGCGCCGTGCGCGGCGAAGGCGCGGGCGATCGCGACGGCGTCGTCGGCCGTGGTGCCGCCCTCGGCCCAGTCGGTGGCGGAGATCCGGACCGTCATCGGCTTGCCGTCCGGCCACACCTCGCGGACGGCGTCGAAGACTTCGAGGGGGAAGCGGAGGCGGGAGGGCAGGGAGCCGCCGTACGCGTCCGTGCGGTGGTTGGTGAGGGGCGAGAGGAAGCCCGACAGCAAGTAGCCGTGGGCGCAGTGCAGTTCGAGGAGGTCGAAGCCCGCGTGGTCAGCGCGGCGGGCGGCGGCGGCGAACTGTTCGCGGATCTCCGTGAGTCCGGCCCGCGAGAGTGCGTGCGGGGTCTGGCTGCCCGGCTTGTACGGGAGCGGGGAGGCCGCGGAGACCGGCCAGTTGCCGTCGGGCAGCGGCTCGTCGATGCCCTCCCACATCAGTTTCGTCGAACCCTTGCGACCCGAGTGGCCCAGCTGTACGCCGATCGCCGCGCCGGGCGCCTGGGTGTGGGCGAAGTCGGTGATCCGCCGCCAGGCGTCGGCCTGTTCGGGGGTGTAGAGGCCGGCGCAGCCCGGTGTGATGCGGCCGCGCTCGCTGACGCAGACCATCTCGGTCATGACAAGGCCCGCGCCGCCGAGCGCCCTGGCGCCCAGGTGGACCAGGTGGAAGTCGCCGGGGACGCCGTCCACGGCGGAGTACATGTCCATCGGGGAGACCACGACGCGGTTGCGCAGGGTGAGGCCGCGCAGGGTGAAGGGCGTGAACATGGGGGGCGTACCGTCCGGGCAGCCGAACTCGCGCTCCACGGAGCGGGTGAAGTCGGCGTCGCGCAGGCGGAGGTTGTCGTGGGTGACGCGGCGGCTGCGGGTCAGGAGGTTGAACGCGAACTGGCGGGGCGGCTGGTCGAGATGGTCGGGCAGGCGCTCGAACCACTCCAGGCTGGCGCGGGCGGCCCGCTGAGTGGACTCGACGACGGGGCGGCGCTCCGTCTCGTACGCCTGGAGGGCGCTCGGGATGTCGTGGTGCTCCTGGAGGCAGGCGGCGAGGGCGAGGGCGTCCTCCACGGCGAGCTTCGTACCGGATCCGATGGAGAAGTGGGCGGTGTGCGCGGCGTCGCCCAGCAGGACCGTGTTGCCGTGCGACCAGCGGGAGTTGACGACCGTACGGAAGTTTGTCCAGGCGGATTTGTTGCCGCGCAGGGGGCGGCCGCCGAGCGCTTCCGTGAAGATCTTGGCGCAGCGGTCGGTGGACTCGCGCTCGTCGAGGCCGTCGAAGCCCGCCGCCTCCCAGACCTCCTCGCGCATCTCGACGATGACGGTGGACGCGCCGGAACCGGCCGCGGAGAAGGGGTAGCCGTGCAGCTGCATCACGCCGTGCTCGGTCTCGGCGATCTCGAAGCGGAACGCGTCGAAGGCGAAGTCGGCGGCCAGCCAGATGTACCGGCAGCGGTGGGTCGTGACGCTCGGCCCGAAGGCGTCGGCGTGCGCCTCGCGGGTGAGGCTGTGCACGCCGTCCGCCGCGACGACCAGGTCGTACGCCGTGGCGAGCGTGGCGGCGGGCGGCGCCCCGGTACGGAAGCGGAGCTCGACCCCGAGGTCGCGGCAGCGCGCGTGCAGAATCTCCAGAAGCCTGCGCCGCCCGAGCGCCGCGAAGCCGTGTCCGCCGGAGGTGTGGCGCCGGTCGCGGTGCACGATGTCGATGTCGTCCCAGCGTACGAACTCCGCCTGGAGGGCGGCGTAGACGGCGGGGTCGGCGTGCTCGATGCCGCCGAGCGTCTCGTCGGAGAGCACGACACCGAAGCCGAAGGTGTCCTCGGGGGCGTTGCGCTCCCAGACGGTCACCTCACGCCCGGGGTCGAGCCGCTTGAGCAGCGCGGCGGCGTAAAGACCGCCGGGACCGCCACCGATGACGGCGATACGGTGCGCTGCGAGCGGCGTGAGCGGAGCCATCCGGATCGCGGCGGGGCCGCGCTGGGCCGGGCCCGTAGGCACGACCCGGCCGGCCGCGGGGGGTATCGAGGGCGGCAGCGGTCCGCCACTCGCCCCCGGCGAC